>NZ_JBQHSG010000009.1:0-115401 GCF_052066375.1 Bariatricus sp. HCP28S3_A7 | reverse complement strand
TGCCGTATTATCGCTGTCAATCTGCCATTAGCTCCCAGACTGCGCGGTCGATTCTTTAAAGGACGGAAAAATAATTTGTCGTTTGCGTCTCCCTCAATTCGCTGTCCAACAATTGACACTGCCACGCATCACGATACCGGCATCGGATATCATTGAGCCTGCATGGAAAATGACGGCATTTTTTGCGAAAGATGCCTGATGCATGCATTGGATAGTCTGCATTTTCTGCCATTCAGTATCATTAATTCCCTGAAAAACAGGTGATAAAAATTTCTCCATGAATTCTCCTTTTGTGGTTATAACCACCGAATTTTTGATTTGATTATAGTATAATACAAACAGAAGCACAAGGAGGACAAAAAATATGATCAGAAGAATTATACAAATTGATGAAGATAAATGTAATGGATGCGGTGCGTGTGCAAACGCATGTCATGAAGGGGCCATCGGCATGGTGGATGGCAAGGCAAAACTTCTTCGGGATGATTACTGTGACGGGCTGGGGGATTGTCTGCCGGAATGCCCGACCGGTGCAATTACGTTCGTGGAACGTGAGGCGGCGGCTTATGATGAACAGGCCGTATTGGCGAATAAGAAGAAAAAAGATGAAATGGCAAGGTCCGTTTCCTGCACTTCCAGACTTGCCCAGTGGCCGTGCCAAATCAAACTGGTTCCGGTAAACGCGCCGTATTTTGACGGTGCAAATATACTGATTGCGGCGGATTGTACGGCAT
The DNA here is from genome assembly GCF_052066375.1 of Bariatricus sp. HCP28S3_A7. NCBI lineage: Bacteria > Bacillati > Bacillota > Clostridia > Lachnospirales > Lachnospiraceae > Bariatricus > Bariatricus sp. HCP28S3_A7. The sequence continues at coordinate 114,667 of NZ_JBQHSG010000009.1, read as the reverse complement.
ATGCCTGTGCAAATGTGCATGAAGAATTTATGCGCGGAAAGATCACGCTGATCGGCTGCCCGAAGCTGGATTCGGTGGATTACAGCGGGAAACTGACACAGATTTTTGCAAATAATGATATTTGCAGTGTTACCGTACTGCGGATGGAAGTGCCTTGCTGCGGAGGATTGGTGATGGCCGCTAAGAAAGCGCTGCAGGCTAGCGGGAAATTCATTCCGTGGCAGGTCGTTACGATTTCAACGGATGGAACATTATTGAGCCCAAGTGTATAAGAAAAGCTCCCAGCAGTTCGGATGCAAGATAAATAAGTCGTCCGGTGGTCTGCCCGGTGACTAGGGCGATATCCGCAAAGACAATCTGCTGCATATGATAGTAAGGACTGACGTAAAACATGTTGATGAGTCCTTTGGTATGTAAGGCCATATTCAGCAATGTGGCAATTCCAACTAACAGAAGAAAGAGGGTACCCGGAAGCAGGAAATCCTTTGGAAGGGAACTGTTTCTTTGGGTAAATATCAGAAAGAAACCGAGATAGATTAGAAGAAAGTGCCAGAGGTAGCTGTGTAGTGTGAGTACAGGCAGATCATAGTGCATGCCACTGGTATCGGCAAATGCGAAGATTCCTCCGAGAAGACCGAAATCAACCATAAAATTAGCCAGTACTTTGCGGAGATCCAAGAATTTCTCAGAGAGAAGACAGTATAAAGGAAGCAGATACATTGGGATGCTGCAAAGCTGGAATGGGAAATACCACCAGTCATAGGTACAGTCGTTATTTATGAACAAAAGAATCTGCTTGACCAGCTCTGAGAGCGGGAACAGTACAGCAAGAAAAACGAGCAGTTGCTGCTGGATATTATCGGAGAAGTGATGAGACTTCCAGGCCAGTGTGATGGCAAGTATGCTGCCGATAAGAAATATGTACATTTTTAATCATCTCTTTTCTTTCGTTGTGTTAAGAGTTATATCTGCTATGTGCAATTCTGCCTTGATTATAGTATAATCAAGACAGAAACACAAGGAGGCGGTTGGCTTTGGGAGAGCGTAGAAAAAAGCCTTTTAAAGCGCTAACCGGAAGCTTGAATTGTGATAAGAAAAGAGCAGGAGAATGAGAAATGGGACATTTTTATTTTGTTCGCCACATCAGTAAATGCATCAACGATTCGCGCAACCATCATCATCAATCCCACCAGGCCGCTGGAAACACCCATTACATCGGTATAGAATTTCATCAAAAACATGGATGAAAGAATAAAAATAAAATTCCCCGGCGGAAGTTGTACAGAGTTCACTGCACAGACCCCGACGGGGCAAATTTATGCTTCTTTTATTTGGCTGTCATATAAGTGTCAAGATTTTCGAATTGATCCAGATAGCTTACAGCGTCCTCGTACTGGTTAGACTGAAGTGCTACCCGGATGGTATTGCATACGCAGCGTTTCAGCTCGCGGATATCCAGAGTTCCTTCATCCAGTTCTTTGCGGATGTTCTCGTGGTCAGCAGGATCTCCTGGCATAACCATATCGTTTCCGGCACGCATACATCCTGAAGCGGTACAAATGCCTGCAGTGGAATCTGTGGTAGTAGTCCAGTCTGTCATGATCGCTCCTGCAAATCCCCATTCGTCTCTGGCGGCTTTTGTACAAATATCATAGCAGTTCGCGGCATGGACACCATTGATGAGATTATAGGAGGTCATAATGGACATTGGCTGAGAGTTTTTCACAGCGATTTCGAATCCTTTCAGGTAGATTTCGCGAAGCGTTCTTTCGGAAATCACACTGTCAGATCCCATACGGTTATCTTCCTGGTTGTTGCATGCAAAATGCTTGATAGTGGTTCCGCATCCCGCTACCTTCTGTACACCAAGAGTCATGGCGGAAGCCATCATACCAGAAAGGAGCGGATCTTCTGAATAATACTCAAAGTTTCTACCGCAAAGAGGATTCCTGTGGATATTCATACCTGGTGCCAGCCACAGAGTTACCTCAAACAGTTCCATTTCATGTCCGATCATTTCGCCTATTTCTTTGATAAGCGGCAGGTTCCATGTCTGGGCAAGAAGGGTTCCCACAGAAATAGCAGTACAATACTGGTGATATGTGGTGCCTCTTTTTCCACGTTTAGCTGCAAAAAATCCACCTTCCAGTGCTTCCATCAGATCACCGGCTTCAATTTTTCCTTCAAATACCTGATAGGTCTGTTTCAGACGAATACCGGCGGGGCCATCTGCAAGCACGATACTGGCTACATTCCAGGGATCCTTAGCTGCTATGGAAACAGTCTCAGCTGCTGCACCCGGAACGGTCTGTCCTGCGGAACCAAATTCGCTCTGTCCGGAATTTACATCTCCCGTTGCGAAGGCAACAAGCTGATCCAGGGACAGGCTTTCGGTAATATCTCCTGCTTTACCTGGTAGTTTATCCGGAATACCGGAATACGAAATGGTTTCTGATGGAATATCGGAAGCCTCCAGTTCGATTGTCGGAAGCTTATCTGTCATCGCAAGCCATGCAGCTTCTTTTTCTTTCATTTTTGAAATATCTGGAATCATCTCTTCCAGTTCCTGCTTTTTCTCACATATATGTTCGCACTGTACCATGCACGCGTCCTCATCCAGCTTCAGGGAACCGATTAGTCTGGCACTGTCAAGAGAATTTCCCACCCAGATACCATAGGCTCCTTTTTCCAGAATCCATGCAGCCTGGTCTTCGTCGTAGGAAGCCATCTGGTAGAGGGAAAAGGAGATTTCCAGGCTCTGGCTCTCTCCGGGAGACAGAAGACGAGTTTTTCCAAAACCGGCAAGCCTGCGGTATTCTTTTGCCATTTTGCCCTGTGGGCAGGATACGTAGATCTGAGCAACTTCTTTACCGGAATATATGGCACCTGCATTTTTTACATTTACGTGGACGGATACCATTGGATTTGACGTTCCCATACCATTTACAGCGATATCTCCGGCATTCATCTCAAATTCCGTGTAGGAAAGTCCATGGCCAAAGCAGTAACGTACCGGTACGTCAAATGTGTCAAAATAGCGATATCCTACATAAATTCCTTCTTTATATTCCTCCTTGTAAACATCGCCGCTGTTATGGCTGAAGAAGGAAGCATTGGGATAATCTCCATAAGTCAGTGCCCAGGTATCGGTCATCTTTCCCGAAGGAGTGACATCGCCGCTGATCACATCAGCAAATGCATTTCCACCTTCCTGACCGGCCTGCATAAACTGCAGAATGGAACGGATATTGGAAAATTCATCTGTAAATCCAAGGTCTACAAGACCGCCGGTATTGATTACCAGAACTACATCCTGATAAGCCTCACAGACCTGGGTAAGCAGTGATTTTTCTTCTGCTGTGATCAGATAATCGCCTTCAGACACAGATCGGTCTGCATTTTCACCGGCAATTCGGCTCAGGACAAAAATTGCGATGTCAGCTCCATCTGCCCGTGCAGCTTCTACATCGATGGCACTTCCGCAGGGCATCTGAAACTGCGCTGCGGAGTAGGCACGAAAGAAATTATTGTCATATTCCGGCAGGCTTTTGAAAATCTTATCCCTCCAGTTTTCTCTTGCCTGAATATACTGAGCATCATAGTCATCTAGCCATTTTTTGCTGGTTACTTCATAGCCTGCATTTATCATACCCTGATAAATATTTACACAGTCACGTTCATTTACATCACCGGATCCGGTGCCACCCTTGATGGTTTTGATCGCACCGGCACCGTAAAGTCCGATTCTGATTCCTTTCGGCAAAGGAAGAAAGTGCTCATCATTCTTTAAAAGAACGAACCCTTCGGCAGCAGCCTTTCTGGCTAATTTGCGATTTTTTGTCTCACGCTCAGTCACAGCATCAGATGTAGTACCTGGAAACAGACGTTTTCTGAGTTTCATAATAACCCTCCGATCGTATATATCATTTTCATGGTTGTATTTTTCAGATATCTTGATTATGAAGTATATATGTGTTTTTTTCTATTCATTTTTTTGACTATTTTTTGGTTGATATTGATATTTTTTGATTTATTTCTTAAAATATAGAAAGAAAATATTGTCAGAATTGACATACCATAGAGAAGAAACAGGAGGGAATGCTATTATGTCTGCTTATACCTATGAAATGGTCCGTGAAAACAGCCGGTTGCCTGTGCATTTTTCTTATGTACAGGAACCGGCCCACACTATTTTGGCCCACTGGCATGAATATCTGGAAATTCTTCTTATTGTTTCCGGAGGGATGACTGCGGTTATTCAGGCAGAAACTTTTGAACTGTCTGCAGGTGATATCCTGATCATTAATTCCAAGGATATCCATATGACCCGTACCCATGGAGATACGACCAGTTATATTCTTCTTCAGATTTCCGCCCGATATCTTCAGCAGTTCTTTCCAAATTTTGATGTACTCCATTTTGGTACATGGATTCCTGCCGGAACTGCTCTGGAAGGTTCGACCTGCGCACCAACGCATTATCTGATGGAAATGCTGGACATTTACCAGAAGGAAGAGGATGGGTATCCGCTTCTCTTTACTGCCAGACTTCATGATCTTTTGTACTGTCTTTACAGATATGATTCTTGCTGGCTGGCATCGGATGGTCAGAAAGCGTCTCACCGTGATATTTTGCGGCTCACCCAGACAATGGATTGGGTGGGAGAGCATTATCGGGAACCGCTGACACTTGATGAAGCTGCCGGAAATCTGGGACTGAGCCGGGAATACTTCTGCAGGATTTTCAAAAAATATACGGGACAGACCTTCCTGGAATATTTAAATGCTGTCCGTGTTATGCGCTTTCATGATGAGCTGATTTATTCCAATGACTCCATCACCAATCTGATGGCAGCCCATGGGATCAGTAATTATAAGATTTTTCTTAGAACGTTTAAAAAGATTTATGGAGATACACCGCAGAGAATGAGGATGTGAATGGACGAAAGCCAGACACGTCTATACACTTCGTATAAACTGATCCACATAAAACAGTGCAGCACCTATAGCTGGAGTATATTGTCCATGGTTACCAATCAAAATCTGAGGTCTGTCAAGCGGAAAAGGAGAAGCAGAATTAACATTTTTTAGAAGTATCTGAATATCTTCCTCGGTGAAAAATGGTGCCAGATATCCACTGATAATGATCGGTGCATCCACAATCATATTTATATTTTTTATGGCAAAGGCCAGATGTATCAGATAATCTTCCCAGAGTTGTGTAAGATGGGAAGATTTTTTTTCGCGAAGAAGTGGGAAAAATTCTTTTGCAGTCATACCGGCAGACTGCTCCAGGGAATTGGCAGAGCAGAACCACCGCACTGTCCAGTTCCGGATGATTCCATAATTCCAGAAAAGCAGCAGATTTGTTTCATCGCCACGGTCAGACCGTGTGGAATGTTGAAAATAAGATTTGCGGAGTTACCGAAAGTCCGCTTACAGAATATGGCCGTGAGCAGGCCAGAGAAACCGGTCGTAAGATTATTGCCGAAGGAATTCAAGCAGATGAGATTCTCTGCTCACCGCTTAGTCGGGCCGCAGATACTGCTCAGCTAATCTCCGAAATGACAGGGATTCCATACAGAGTGGAACCAAGATTGATTGAGCAGAACTTTGGTAAGTGGGAGTCCACCCCACGTGACGGACAGAATTTCAAAAAAGCTAAAGAATCTTTTGCCTGCAGTCATGAGGGCGGTGAATCAACATTACGTCTGGCACAGAGAATCTACAATTTGCTTGATGACATTAAAGCAGAGTCGGACGAAAAGACTTATATCTTGGTTGCACATAACGGGATTGCAAGAGTGGTTCAGTCTTATTTTACAGACATGACCAATGAAGAATATGCTGCATGGGGCGTGAAGAACTGTGCGGTGATTCGGTACGATTTCTTGTGCTAATATTTTCAACCACAGGTTTATTCCCATTTTCAGGAAACTGTGGTATACTATAATGTTAACGTATAGTTTTGGTTTGTACTGCAGTTGCAGTGATGGAAGGAGAGTTGTTCATGCATATACTACCGCAGCGACCATATCCGGAACCGTGAAATCAACGGATACTTATACCTACGGAAACAGCGCATGGAAGGACCAGCTTACCGCCTATAAAGGCCAGACGATCACCTACGATGTCATGGGCAACCCGCTCAGCTACCGAGGAAAGACGATGGAATGGGAACAGGGAAGACGGTTAAAGAAGATCACAGGAACCAACCTGACCCAGACCAACAGCTATGATAATGACGGAATCCGTACGAAGAAAGTGGTGAACGGCGTCACTACGGAATTCTACACCAGCGGATCTGCCATCCTGGCACAAAAAAGCAGTGACGGAACCAGACTGGACTTCCTGTACGATGACAAGGGAAATCTCTTTGCGATGGAATATGCAGGAGAGAGATACTTCTACCAGAAGAATCTCCAGGGAGATATCACCGGACTCATTGACAGTACAGGAACGGAGGTAGTAACCTATACGTATGATACTTGGGGAAAACTGCTGAGTAAAACAGATGGCTCAGGGAATGGACTGGCGGAAAAGAACCCGTTTAGGTATAGAGGATATTATTACGATGCGGAAGTAAGCCTGTATTATGTATCCAGCCGGTATTATGATCCGGAGACGCGCAGATTTGTGAATGCGGATGATGTGAAAGTTTTGACTGTAGAACCGGGAGAGATGACAGAGAAAAATCTGTATGCATACTGTAATAATAATCCGGTAAACTTTCAAGACAAAGAGGGAGAATTTGCACTTGCGGCGGAAGGTGTTTGGCTGACAGCTAATATTTTGGTAAATGTAGGAGTTTCATTCTTGGCAGCGCAAGTGGTAGGACAGAAATTTACTTTGAAAGATGCAGCCGGTATAGCGGTTGCTACTATAGTTAGTGTGGTTTGTAAGAAGGCCCTGTTAGGTGCGCTGGCCGGTGCGGTTATAATGGGAGGATCGACATTTATATTCAGCATGGATAATGGAGCAAGTAAGAAAAATGCTCTTATTAATGGAGTAACGGCTGCAGCGTGTTCATTTATAAGTATAGGTACCTGTATGGATGCGGCTAATGTGGGAAAAACTGGTTTTACATTGGTAGAGAAAGCATTATTTGGATTGGAAAATGGTTTGATTTATTCTAGTATAACAGAAGCAATGTCAAGAACAAATACGAATAAGAAAAATAAAAATAAATCAAAAAAGCAAGAAAAAAGCAAAGCAAAAGCTAATACTAATGTGAAAAAAAGAAGAAGCAGAACACAGATGCTCCAGGATCATTCCTTGCAGAAAATGAAATCGTTGGGATATTATGCATAGTAATGCGTTTTGAAAGGATGGGAAAGGATGGTTATTAAATGTAGTAAAGATGTTAGACGATATGTAGTTTGGTGGGAGTGTTCAGTAATATTTTTTTTCCTTCTTACGTGGGATGGGAAACTCGCAGACTTTAACCATTGGGATGCAACAATAGTGGGGTGGAGTATGCTAATCATAGGAACATTTTGTATAACTTGGCAAACTTGGCCTGAGTTGATTATGGATGAAGACGGATGTACAATGAAGTATCTGATATTTAAAAGGAGGTTTTTATGGGAAGAGTTGAAAATGAAACGAGTGTGTCCCACAGGAGGAAAGACCACCGCATGTTATCCATATTATGATGAAGGTGTTCTGTTTGCCTTGAAGAAAACGAAAAAGAAAAAAATAAGCGGATATGGCTATACAGCATGGCATCCATTTTCCAGCTTTATGGTAAATTTCAAAGAAACCAAGGAACCGGATGCACCAGAAGAGTCGCAAGTATATGAAGTGGAAAGAGATACGTTTCTTAGACAGATGAAGGAATGGGGAATAAAAATAGAAGGGACAGATGAATTTCAATAAATAACCGAGAAGTAACGCCTATCACTATGAGAGAAAAAAATGAAGCATAAAAGGAGCGGCTAACCCACCGGTCGTTCCTTTTTTGCACCCAAATTTCAAGGAAAGGAAGTGAAAATAACATGAAACAGCGTATATTTACCATTATCAGCCTGACAGGCGGAGCTGTTGCGGCAGCCTTTGGCGGTTGGGATCTGGCGTTACAGACATTGATACTCTTCATGGCAATTGATTTGATAACCGGCGGTTTCCTTCTTCCGGTAGTGTTTGGAAAAAGCCCTAAATCAGAGAACGGAACATTGGAGAGCAGAGCGGGATTTAAGGGATTATGCAGAAAAGGTATGATGCTGTTCTACGTTCTGATCGCAGCAAGACTGGATCTTTTACTTGGAACAGACTATGTACGAGATGCGGTCTGTATCGGATTTATTGCAAATGAACTGCTTTCAATTGTGGAAAATGCAGGACTGATGGGACTTCCGATGCCGGAAGCGATTACGAAGGTGATTGATGTCCTGAAAAAAGAACCGGATAAAAAGCTGAGGCAGTCACATTAGGCGGAAGGATGGAAGAATAGAGCGACTAGGAAATAACGGAATACGGGAGGTATTCAGAAGAGAATCGAGGTGAGAAATGTGAAGATTGTACAAAGAATGATGAAAGAGAACCCTTGTTATAAAGCGGGCAGGAAGATCAAAGTAAAAGGATTGATGCTCCATTCGATCGGGTGCCCGCAGCCGAAAGCATCTGTATTTATCCAAAGCTGGAACCGTGCTTCCTTCGACAGAGCCTGCAGTGGAACTGTTTGCTATTCTTTGCCGGATGTATGAGCTGGATCCGATGGGAGACGGAGTGGTCTTAAGCCATAAAGAAGGACATGCAAGAGGAATCGCGACAAATCATGGAGATCCGGAGCATCTGTGGAATGGATTACATATGGGTTATACGATGGACGGTTTCCGAAAAGCGGTGAAGAATTTGATGAGGAAAAAAGAGAAAGAAGAAAAGAATGAAGTGGAAAAGGAATCTAAGCCATATCTAGTTCGAGTGAAGATCCCGGACCTGAATATCCGGAAAGGCCCCGGAACGAATTATCCAAAGACCGGAAAGTATACAGGAGTGGGAACATTTACCATTGTAGATGAAGCGGCCGGGCAGGGGGCGTCCAGATGGGGAAAGCTGAAAAGTGGAACTGGATGGATTTCGATGGACTATGTGTTGAGGGTGTAAAGTAAAAAGGATACAGCGCTGGGAGTTTGTGTGAAATCTCTCCTATTCGGTACAATATGTACTGGGTAGGAGAGATTTTTTGAAGTTTCTTCTTAGATATGCAAGGAACCTATTGGAACGAAAAAATAAAAATCTTCCATATTCAATATGAAAAATAAAAATGAAAGGATGGTTTGGATATGAAAGAGATTCCGATTTGGGAAAAGGCAAACTTGACGTTAGAAGAAGCGGCTGCATACTCTGGCATTGGCACTGGTAAGTTGCGTCAGATCACCAATGACAAGAATTGCAATTTCGTTCTCTGGGTAGGGCGTAAACGACTAATCAAGAGACGTTTATTCGACAAATACATTGAACAGGCTTTTTCCATTTAACATCTGTAGTTTTTCGTAGAAAAAGAGTCTTCAATGTGATATGATTTAAATGTCACATCGAGACTCCTTTGCAATGAAAGGAGTTCGAACATGAATAATAAAAAACGTAAAGATAAAAAAGGGCGTATTCTGAAAACGGGAGAAAGCCAGAGAAAGGATTTTGTTTATCAGTATAGGTATACCGATTTCCATGGCAAAAGGCAGACCGTTTATGCATCGACTTTGCAGGAACTTCGTCAGAAAGAAAAGGAAATACAAAAGCAAGTTGATGATGGGTTGGATTATGAAGCTGGACAAATCACTGTGATTGAATTAATTGAAAAGTATATTAGTTTGAAACAGGGGGTACGATACAATACAAAGGTCGGTTATCAGTTTGTTCTGAATCTGGTTAAGAAAGAGGAGTTCGGATACCGAAAAATTAGTACTATCAAAGTATCCGATGCAAAGCAGTGGTTCATGAAGTCGCAGAAAGACGGCAGAGGTTACAGTACCATTACCAGCGTGCGGGGAGTTATCAAACCGGCATTCCAGATGGCATACGATGAAGACGCTGTTAGAAAGAATCCGTTTGCGTTTAAGTTGACTGATGCAGTAGTAAATGATTCGGAACAGAGAATCGCCCTCACAGATGAGCAGTTAGAAATTTGGATGGATTTCATCAAGAATGATAATACATATTGTAAATACTATGATGAGTTTGTCGTTCTTCTTGAGACCGGTATGAGAGTCAGTGAGTTTTGCGGACTGACGAAAAAGGATCTGGATTTTAAGAATCGTAGAATCCGTGTGGATCATCAGTTAGTTCGTGAACGGGGGGGGGAAATATTACGTTGAGGAGACCAAGACCAGTAGCGGATGTAGATTTTTACCGATGACAGACAGCATATATCAATCCTTAAAGAATATGCTTGCAAGGCGTCCGAAAGTCAAAAAAGAGGTCGTTGTGGATGGGTATACGGGTTTCATCATGCTTGACAAGAACGGCAATCCCAAGGTTGCACTTCACGTTGAGAACGAGATGCGTTGGGCAATGAAGAAATATAAGAAGCTTTATCCTGACAGACCTTTGCCTAATATTACACCGCATGTGCTTCGACACACGTTTTGCACAAATTATGCAAATGCCGGTATGGATATTAAGGATTTGCAGTATTTGATGGGGCATTCAGATGCAGGGGTGACACTCAATGTGTATACACATGCAAACTATGCACATGCTGCAGATCAGATGGCGAAGATTACAGAATTTCGTCAAAAAACCAATTCGGAAAACGAGAAATATGGGATGAAGTGTGACGGAAAAAAAGTGACGGTTAGTTAAGTTAACTACACCGCTACTACACCATTTACTACACCAATCAGTGGTGTAGTGATATGGATTTATGGAGACTTATGAAAAAATGAAGAAAAACTCAAATCCCGAAAAGTCCCGTAAAATCAAGGGTTATAGGGTTTATGGAGGTTTATAGAGACTATGATAAAAGTACTTTTCATCTGCCACGGCAACATCTGTCGCAGCCCAATGGCAGAATTCATTTTCAAAGACATGGCAGAAAAACAAGGTCTTTCAGACCAATTTGAGATCGCATCCGCCGCGACCAGCACCGAGGAGATCTGGAACGGCATCGGCAACCCGGTTTATCCGCCGGCCAGGCAGGAGCTTGCGCGCCACGACCTCAAGTGTGACGGTAAGAGAGCGGTGCAGCTTAAGAAATCTGACTACGACTACTATGATTATCTGGTCGGCATGGACACGATGAACATCCGCAACATTGAGCGGATGACCGGCCACAAGGGCGGGAAGATTTCGCTTCTGCTACAGTACGCGGGAAGGAATGCCAGCATTTCCGATCCGTGGTACAGTGAGCGGTTTGATGTGGCTTACCGGGAAATCCGAGAGGGCTGTGAAGGCCTGATGCAGTACATTCTTGAACATGATTTCGGATGGAAATAAGATTCCCCGGCAAGCCAGAGTGGTTTGCCGGGGAAATATTTATGCGGATTATGATAAATTATAAATATGGATACAGGAATACCAGGATTGGGATGGTCAGTATGGATAGCAGTGTGGAAAGGATAATTCGATAAGAACATTCTCGTCCGTCCCGTCCGCTTTCTTCAACCAGCATCAGGATAAGATTCCCACAAGGCATTGCCATCATGATCATATAAACCTGACACATCCCATCAGAGATCGGAAGGCGTTTGAGGAACAGGGTCCCGATTATCGGGATTACCAGCAATTTGCACAGGCAGAAGAGATAGCGTTTCCCGCTGGTGAAGAGGGAGACGAGATCTGCCTGGATTCCCAGGGAGACTCCGATTACGATGAGTGAGATCGGAGTGGTAGCATTTGCCAGATACTGGAGTCCGTCGCTAAGTGGCTGCGGAGGGACGATGTCGGTGACAAATATGAAAAGGGTTGCTACACAGGCAATGGTGCCCGGATTAACCAGTGGTTTTAATGTGGACAATTGGAATGCGGCTTTTGGGGTGTCTGTTCCTTTCGAACCGTGTCTCAGCAGGGAGATGCCGTAGGTGTAGACCAGAATGTTATATTCCAGGATAAATACGGCAACATAAATCAGTTTATCCGTTCCCAAAAGTGCCTTTACAACAGGGATGCCGACAAAACCGACATTTGCAAATATATAAAGGAGTTCAGTGATTTGTTGCTGGTCGCCTGTCTCACGGAAAATCCGAACAAGGATCTTCGACAGGATGATCAGGAAGAGAAAGATTCCGGCAGAGACCAGAAAGAGAAGCGGTATGGAGTCCACAGTGCCGTTTCCGGAATTCCCAAGTACGCTGGAGAAAATCATGGCAGGGTTGAAGACATTTACAACCAGCCTGGAAAGACAGGCATTATTTTCCTGGGAGATCATATGGGCTTTGTGGCAGAAATAGCCGGTTAGTATTAACAGAAACATGACAAACATTTGAAGTCCGGCGGTCATTACGTTCATGGTATTACCTCATTTCTTTCATTTATATGGATTTTGTATCCGAATCTCTTCTTATTATACTGAAAAAAAGAGATTTCACAAGCGTGTTTTTTACTGTTCGCAAAGAAAGACAAGAAAAAGTAGATGAAAATTCTCTTCTGAGGCATGGAACTTTTGGGGAAGGTGTGTTATGATGTTCATGCACAGTGAGAACGTCGTGATATGACCTTATATGGATGAAGAATTACACTGCCAAGAGCGAGAAGGAATATCGCGTGGAAGGAGTGACAGTATGCGGGCGACCGTGTTATTGGTTAATTTTAAGGATAAGCAGAAGCTGCGTGAGATTCAGATGGTTCTGATGACGCTTAAGGTTAAGGTAAGGCTTGTAGAGCCGGAAGAGTATTATAAAACGATTGGTGAGCTTGTCGGAATTGTGGAGACGCAGTCTGAAAGTGATGATGATGAAAGTATTGTTCTGGCAAAGGAAATGATTGTGTTTGCCGGGCTTGCGGAGCAGCAGTTGAATCAGGTATTGTTTCTGATGAGAAAGAAAGTGATCGGTTCGGTGGATTATAAAGCGGTCCTGACAGACACGAATCAGAGCTGGACGATTCCGGAACTGTACCGGGAGCTGGAGCGGGAACATGAGGCGATTATGGCTCAGAAGAAGTAGGTAAAGCGGATTGAAAAGATCTGTTTTAGTTGCTATGCATATGAGAAAATGGTCCGGTGGACCGTTTTGAGTGTTAGGGACAGAAGCTCTGTCTTGGACAAAATATAAATACATTATTTTATTACTTAAAAACGTGAGAAGAGAGGTAGCAAAGAAATGAGTATTGCAGAGAAAATTGCGAGATTGCGCGAGAAAATGGCTGAAAAGGGAATGGACGTATATGTGATTCCGACAGCAGATTTTCATCAAAGTGAATATGTGGGGGAACATTTCAAGGCTCGTGCATATATGACCGGATTTACCGGATCGGCAGGAACTGCAGTCATTACAGCCAGTGAAGCGCGTCTGTGGACAGACGGAAGATATTTTATTCAGGCAGGCAAGCAGCTTGCTGGATCTCCGGTAGAGCTGATGAAAATGGGAGAACCGGGAGTGCCGACTTTGAATGAATATTTGCAGACAGCAGTGCCGGAAGGCGGAGTCCTGGGATTTGACGGAAGAGTAATCGCTATGGGATCCGGCCTTGAATATGAGAAGATCACGGCGGAAAAGAATGCGAAGATCGTGTATGATTATGATCTGGTTGATGAAGTGTGGGAGGATCGCCCGGTACTTTCTGAAGAGCCCGTATTTGCGCTGGAATTGAAGTATGCCGGTGAGACAACAGAAAGCAAGCTGGCGAGAATTCGTGAGTACATGAAGGAATGCGGCGCTGCAAAGCACATTCTTACGACGTTGGACGATATCTGCTGGATTCTGAATATTCGTGGAAATGACGTGGAATTCTTCCCGCTGGTACTTTCTTATGCGGTCATTACCATGGACAGCATGGAATTGTATATCAATGAGAAGAAATTAAGTGCTGAGATTAAGGAAGCACTTGCGAAAGACGGCGTCGTTCTTCATCCGTATAATAACATTTACGAAGATGTTAAGAAATTGGAGGATGGAGAAGTCATTCTGATCGACCCGGGCAAATTGAATTATGCTCTTTACAGCAATATACCGGAAAATGTCGTTAAGGTTGAAAAACGGAATCCGGAAGAGCTTTTCAAGGCTATGAAGAATCCGGTGGAGATTGAAAATATCCGTAAGGCGCAGATTAAGGACAGTGTGGCACACGTTCGTTTTATGAAATGGCTGAAGGAAAATATTGGAAAGCAGGAGATTACTGAGATCAGCGCTTCTGAGAAGCTGGATGAGTTCCGCGTTGAGATGGGCAACTTTATCCGTCCGAGCTTCGGACCGATTTCTGCTTTGGGAGAGCATGCGGCAAGTGCACATTATTCAGCAACACCGGAGAGCAATGCAGTGCTTCATGAGGGGACGATGTTCCTGACTGATACGGGAGCAGGTTTCTATGAAGGGTCTACTGATATTACAAGAACGTATGCGTTGGGTGAGATCCCGCAGTATATGAAGGATGATTTCACGCTGGTAGCTATCAGTAATCTTATGCTTGCAAGTGCGAAATTCATGTATGGATGTACCGGATTAACTCTGGATATGTTGGCGAGAAAGCCGTTCTGGGATAGAAACATGAACTTTAATCATGGAACAGGTCATGGAGTAGGATATCTTCTGAATATCCATGAAGGTCCGTCCGGTTTCCGCTGGCAGTATCGTGCACATGAAATTCAACCGCTGGAAGAAGGCATGGTGATTACCGATGAGCCAGGTGTTTATATTGAAGGATCTCATGGAGTTCGTCTGGAAAACGAGCTTCTGGTATGCAAGGGTGAGAAAAATGAATATGGTCAGTTCATGTATATGGATACGATTACTTACGTTCCGATGGATCTGGATGCAATCAATCCGGATATGATGACGGCAGAGGAGAAGAAGCTTCTGAACGATTATCATAAGCAGGTATATGAGAAAGTTTCTCCATACCTGAATGAAGAAGAGAAAGAATGGCTGGCGAAATATACAAGAGAGATTTAGACAGAATGAACAAAGGGGAGAAGGAGTCTCCCCTTGTTTTATTTCGTGTGTCCAGCGAAGCTGGACCACACTTGCCGGTGCAAGTCCGGTTGGGATGGCAAAGAGGGATTTGGCTTTCTTGGAATGCACCACAGAAGAATGACAACAGAAACAAGCAAAGGGCAACTGTATAAGGAAACCTATCAGTACCCTAGCAGAAAAGCCATGAAGAAAATGAAAGCAGAAATCAAAAGGAATGTAAACAATCGAAGCCTGCTAGTTGCAAAAGAAGAAGATTTAATAAAGAATCTGAATCCTAAAATCACAGGATGGAAGAATTACTATTCTACTAAGACAAATGAAAAATGGATGCAGACACTAGACTGGTACATTATCTGCTCCTTTGCAAGATGGTATAACAAGAAGCACCGAAGACGACATCATATGTCAAAGGTGGGATTTGTTAGAAATAGCATTTACGAAAAAGGATTAAAGAAAATGGCTAAAGCATGACGTAATGCTGTAGAAAGAAGAATGTCGGAAAGCCGTGTGAGGGAGACCCTCATGCACGGTTTGATGAGGGGCGGATGAAAGGTTCATCCGCCTACTCTACCGGAAATCGTGTTAGCATCATATTTAAACGTTTTCTAGATATCCCAGTCGATATGATAGATTTTGGTCGGGCGCCCTTTCATATGGTTGTTTTTCTGAAGTGTGGAATGAACGAATCCGGCGCTTTCAAGCTTCTGAAGGATCCGGTTGGCGCCCCTCACTGTAATATGAAAGTTCTCAGCCAGATCCACACTTGTCAGTTCACGCCGTTCCAGGAGAATAAGAAGCCGGTTCAGGCGGTGGACCGTTGCAGTAGAAAGAGAAGATTTATCAGCGATTTCCTGTATCTGCGGCGTGAGAATCTGGCTGGAAATCACCGGATGATCTGTGTTAAGCGGTCCGGTCAGCTTGTGCTCCGCATCAACGAGGTAGGAATCGGTCGTGTTCCCGGCTGCCCGGAAAGCAAGCTGAGTGTTGTCAAGGGCTTCATCCATTGTATTGCCGATTCCGTATGAGACGGTAAGCGAAAGCTTTGTGTTTTTATCCAGATAATCAGAAAGAACACTTTTCTGGAAATCATTGGTCAGATAGGATAAAATCTTTTTTTCTGTCATGATATAATAGGCATTATGCTTCCGATGGATGGAAAGATCCAGGTCGTATCGGATAGTAAAATCTTGAAATGCTTTCTGCAATTTGTCATCTTCTAAGACACCCCAGATTTCCGCGACGGCATTCTGTGGGGCGATTGATATAGCAGCAGGAGAATGTGCGGTCAGCTTATCGATTTTGATTTTGGTAAGGAGCAGCTGAATGATCTGGTACATATATTCGTCGCTGAAGGAGGCAAACACACAGGGAATCTTCAGTTCCTTGAGCCGGGAAACGAGGTTTCCGTAACGGCATATGACCATATCGATCTTTCCTTTTTCCCATAGTTTATTAATCTCTGCGAGTGACTGATCCTCCACATGATATAACTCTTCCAGAGAAGCAGAAGAAAGCCATTTGGTGAATTCGGGAAACATGACATTGATGCTCTTGTATTCAATCAGGTCCCGGACGGAAGCTGCAGGTTTGGAATTGACAAATACATCAAAAATAATCCGCTCCGGATCCAGCATGCGGTTTTCAATCAGTAGTGTCAAAGGAATCCGGTAAAAACTCTCGTTATCTGTGGCAAGTGAGAGAAGTGGCATGGAAATGTGTGGAACTGACCGCTCAATGACAGTCTGCACGACTGTACCGGTGGTGAGAATTCCGTCTGCCCATTTTTCATTTGCGTAGTAAATGCCTTTTAGTTCAGAAAAAGAATGATATTCGATAACCCGGTACTCAATCGGATCCGGATAATCACGGAGCATATCTTTCAGGTATTGTGATAAATATTCAGATGAGATAATCAATAAATGTTCTTTCATAGCGGTCCCCTCCCGATGATATACAAAATCATTTTCTCCTAAAGTGTTCCTAAAATCAAGAAGAAACTTCCGAAAATATGAAACAGAGCATTTTGTTTATATATTTTTTACAAAATATAGGCAATATTTATAAACATATTTGCAATTTTTATAAATCGGGTGTATAATCCCATACATAAAGTGTTCCTTTAATGTTCCTTAAATGACAAGGAGAAAAATCAAGGAGGGTTTTTATGAACGGTGAACTTTTATTACAAGAGGCTCAGGGGCATGAGCAGGAGCTTGTTGAGAAGAGACATTATCTTCACAGACATGCTGAGCTCGGCTTTGATTTGAAAGAGACTGTAGCCTTTGTAAAAGCTGAGCTTACCGCAATGGGATATGAACCGAAAGATTGTGGAAAAGCTGGCGTGGTTGTTACTGCAGGTGGTAAAAAACCGGGAAAAGTATTCTTGATCCGTGGTGATATGGATGCTCTGCCGATGCATGAGGAATCGGGGGTAGACTTTGCATCAGAGACAGAGAATATGCATGCCTGCGGTCACGATATGCACGCAACGATGATGCTTGGAGCAGCTAAGCTTCTGAAAGCTCATGAAGATGAGATCGAAGGAACTGTTAAACTTATGTTCCAGCCGGCAGAAGAGATTTCTGCCGGATCCCATGACATGATTCAGGCAGGTGTTCTGGAGAATCCGCATGTTGATGCGGCATTGATGATTCATGTTATGGCAGGTGTGCCGTTCCCGGCCGGTTCTGTTGTTGTAAGCGACGGAGGAATCAGTGCACCGGGGGCGGATTGTTTTGAGATCCGTGTTCAGGGAAAAGGATGCCATGGCTCCATGCCGAATAATGGTGTGGATCCGATCACGGTTGCAGCACATATCATCACTGCTTTGCAGGAGATTCATGCAAGAGAACTTGCACTGGTAGATGAAGCGGTTCTGACGATCGGAACGATTCATGCAGGCCAGGCGGCAAATGTCATTCCGGATACCGTGATGATGAGTGGTACGATCCGTACATACGATGAAGAAGTAAGAGCCTTTATCAAGCAGAGAATTCAGGAAATCTCAGAAGGCGTAGCGGCAAGTTTCCGTGCTTCTGCGGTGGTAGATTTCGGTAAGGGATGTCCGGTTCTTAAGAATGACTATGAGCTCTCAGAAGCAACTGCTACTTATATGAGAGAACTTCTTGGACCGACGAAAGCATTTACAACAGGACAGCTTGCAGCGATGTCCGGTGGCGGAAGCGGATCCAAATCAGCAGGTTCTGAGGATTTCGCTTATGTAAGCCATGAAGTACCTTCAATTATGCTTGCACTTGCGGCAGGTGAACCGAGCAAGGGGTACAAATATCCACAACATCATCCGATGGTAAAATTCGATGATGCCGTACTTGCCCAGGGAAGTGCCGTTTATGCATATGCAGCCATGAGATGGCTGGAAGAACACAAATAACCAAAGATTCAAAAAAGGAAAGGGAGAGAAGACGTATGAAAGAAATTATTACTAGCCCATTGCTGCTGATTATGATTATAATCGGTTTGCTGTACATTGTAGCATTTTCGCTGCTGTATTTAAAGAAAGCGTATGCACGCTGCCTTGAAATGGGAATTTCAAAAGAGGCATTGAGCAAAGTTATCAAATCAAGCCTTGTTTTCTCAATTGTACCAAGTTTATCAATCGTTGTAGGTCTGTTTGCACTGATCCCGGTTCTCGGAACTGTATGGTCATGGTGGAGACTTTCCGTTATCGGTTCACTGTCTTATGAGACTCTGATCTCAAGCAGCGTTGCTTCTGCAATCGGATTTGAGACAAGTTCACAGATGCTGGAACAGGCAACAGGAAGCCAGTTCGGTGTTGTTATGATCCTTATGACGATCGGTATGCTGAGTGGATTCTTCGTATTAATTCCGTTAGGAAAGAAGTTATGTATGAGTGTTTCCAAGAGTGAAAATGCAAGCACATGGAAATACGTTCTGAGCGGATGCTTTATGTTATGTCTGTTCTCAGTTTATGTTCCGGTTCTTCTGATCGGTGATACAATTCAGGCGTTAGTTATGGTTACCGGTCTTATTATCGCTGTTGTTCTTGGTGTCCTGGCTGCGAAACCGGGTTTGAAATGGCTGAACGACTTTATCATGGCGTTCTCAATGATCGGTGGTATGGCATCATCCGTACTGTGGACCAGCATCTTTAAATAGAGGAGGAAGTTATTATGAGTAAAGAGAAAAACAGTGTAGTAATGGATCCGTTTCAGAAATGGTCTCACAGTGTAGGACGTCTCGGAACGGTCATCGCTTTGATCTATATGACAGCAATTCCGTTTGTTGTGCTGACTGTTTATGATGCAATGCCGTCATTCGGTGATGTTATCAATGTTTCAACGATCAGTATCCTGCTTATTTATATTCCGGTTGGTATTTCAGAAGCAATCAGTTATACCCCGATTTTGGGAAGTTCATCTTACCTGACATTTATTACCGGTAATATCATGAACCTGAAACTCCCGGTTGCAATCAATGCAATCAAGCTGACAGAAACAGAGCAGAATACACCGGAAGGTGATGCAGTTGCATCTGTAGCAGTAGCAGTTTCATCTATCATGACAATTGTCATCCTGGCACTTGCAGCTCTGCTGAGCTCACAGATCGGTTTCATTTTCGAAATCCCGCAGATCAAGACGGCTTCCGGATATATCATTCCGGCTCTGTTTGGTTCTTTGACTCTGGGTCTGTTCTCAAGCAGCAGTTCAGGAAGCAAGATCGTAAAAGGCGGTACAAAGGGCGTTATTCCGGTACTTGTTATCGTAACACTCCTTTCACTGTTCGTAAGAATTACATCCGGCGGATCTCTGTTCGGAGCAATCGGATTCCTGATTATTGCAATGCTTCCGATCGCAATCATTACATCACGTATTCTTTGGAAGAAAGGTGTTATTACTGTAGAGGATAACCCGGCTGTGGCAAAGAAAGAGAAATAAATTCCGGCTGTCTGAAAAGATAGTACAGAAAACGAAATAGAGGTGTGTGCCCCGTTGTGTGTATAACGATGAGGCATACATCTCTTTTTGCTTTGAGATAGGAGGCAGCTCTGCAGTAAGAGACCTCTGGTGATAAGGCTTTTGGTTAATGAGGAGATTTGT
This sequence comes from Bariatricus sp. HCP28S3_A7, assembly GCF_052066375.1. Taxonomy (NCBI): domain Bacteria; kingdom Bacillati; phylum Bacillota; class Clostridia; order Lachnospirales; family Lachnospiraceae; genus Bariatricus; species Bariatricus sp. HCP28S3_A7. The sequence continues at coordinate 94,522 of NZ_JBQHSG010000009.1, read as the reverse complement.
GCTTGTACTGGAAGCACTTTTTCGATATACTAAAAAGATAGTGACAAAGTAATAATGAATGTATACGGATGAGTGATTCATGCGGAACAAATATCAGATACAGAAAGGAAATAATCATATGTGGGTTGCAGATGGATGGGAAGACTATGAAGTGATTGATTCTTCCAACGGGGAGAAATTGGAAAGGTGGGGGCAGTATCTCCTTGTGCGCCCGGATCCGCAGGTGATCTGGGATACCCCGAAGACACAGAAAGGATGGAAGAACCGGAATGCGCACTATCACCGCAGCAAAAAAGGCGGTGGAGAATGGGAGTTCTTCGATCTCCCGGAGCAGTGGCAGATTCATTATAAAGATCTGACCTTTAACCTGAAGCCTTTCAATTTCAAACACACCGGACTGTTCCCGGAACAGGCGACGAACTGGGACTGGTTCTCTGATAAGATCCGCAATGCAGGACGTCCTGTAAAAGTGCTGAATCTCTTCGCCTATACAGGCGGCGCCACACTCGCGGCGGCTGCAGCCGGTGCACAGGTGACACACGTAGATGCCTCCAAAGGCATGGTGACCTGGGCCAAAGAAAATGCCGTGTCCTCAGGACTCGCAGATGCTCCGATCCGCTGGCTGGTGGACGACTGTATGAAATTTGTAGAACGCGAGATCCGCCGCGGCAATCACTACGACGCGATCATTATGGATCCCCCCTCTTACGGCCGGGGACCCAAAGGAGAAATCTGGAAAATAGAAGATGCCATCCATCCCCTGATCAAACTCTGTACACAGATCCTGTCGGATGATCCCCTCTTCTTCCTCATCAACTCCTACACCACCGGACTTGCACCTGCAGTCTTGACTTACATGCTCGCAACAGAACTGAAAAAATACAACGGCTACGTCGATTCCCAGGAAATCGGACTGCCCGTAACATCGAATGGACTCGTCCTCCCCTGTGGAGCAAGTGGGAGATGGTGGGTGGAGTAGGGAAGCGAGATTGTCTCTATGTGTGTAGCTGCGACGTTGCGCTTTACCTCAGCTCATGCACGGGGAGTGGCGGGTGGAATAGGGACGCGTGCTTGTCTCCATGTGTGTAGCTACGACGTTGCGCTCTACCTCAGCTCATGCACGAATATGTAAGGTGCCGGAAGGGTCGCTGAAAGCAGCTCCCCTCCCGCCGCCTAACATCTTCGGCATGTATCTTCGGAACGCTCCACTTAACCTCCGCTACACACACAGAGACAATCCCGCTGACTATTCGCACCCACAACACAAGAATCAGTCGCAAACAAAAAACAAAAGCCCTAACAATACAATATCAAGTGCCGAGAGTGGCTCCTACAAAGTAGGAGCCACTCAAAGGCAAGTCTTTCACACCCCTACAATTTATCACATTCCCTCCCCTTTGGAATTTTACTCCCCGGCTCTCGTTCAAGCGCACAGCCTTCGTCCATGCGGGGTGGGTTCCCGGACCGTGGAAAACGCCGGCACTTGCTTGCAGCAGCCGCAGACAGCGGCGCCCTGCAAGCTTAGTACCGTTGCGTTTTCCTCCGAGCGAGAGCGAGTCCGGGAACCCACCCCACATGGACAAAGGCGTCCCCCTTGAACCCCCTTCCTCACAAAATTTCAAAAATAACAGTTTACCTTTGTATAGTTCAGTGATAGAATGTATCTATAAATGAGAAGAAGGGAATTTTGACATAAAACATCAAAAGAAAGGAAGGTAATCGACAAATGATTACAGTAAACGCAATGGGTGATAACTGCCCGATTCCAGTTATTAAGACAAAAAAAGCAATGCAGGCGCTGACCGGCCCGGAGACGATCGAAGTTCTGGTAGATAATGAGATCGCTGTTCAGAATGTAACGAAGATGGCAGCTGCACAGGGCGGAGAAGTAAGCTCTGAGAAGCTTGGAGAAAAAGAATTCAAGGTTACGATCAAAATGCAGGGAGCACCGGCAAGTGCGGAGGCTGAAGAAGCTGTCTGCACTCCGGACAGAAAGGGTGACACGATCGTGGTTGTTTCTTCTGACCGTATGGGATCCGGCAATGATGAACTTGGAAAAGTATTGATCAAGGGATTTATTTTCGCAGTAACCCAGCTTGATACACTGCCGAAGAAGATGCTGTTCTACAATGGCGGTGCTACATTGACTGCAGAAGGTTCTGATTCTTTGGAAGACTTAAAGTCTCTTGAGGCACAGGGGGTAGAGATCCTGACCTGTGGTACATGTCTGGATTACTACCATTTGAAAGAAAAACTGGCCGTTGGCTCTGTGACCAATATGTATGCGATCGTAGAAGCTATGGCCGAGGCTGGAAGAATCATCAGACCGTAGATGGTTCACGGCAAAATAACAAACTTTAGGAGAATGGGAAAATGAGTAAGGATATCAAATTGACGCAATTGGCAAAAACCGCGGGATGAGCCGCTAAAATAGGTCCGGAGACCCTTGCCCAGGTTCTGGGTAAGCTTCCGAAATTTCACGATGACAACCTTCTGGTTGGTATCGAGACATCTGATGATGCGGCAATCTACAAAGTGACAGATGACATCGCAATGATTCAGACGGTGGATTTCTTTACACCGATCGTTGACGATCCGTACATGTTTGGACAGATCGCAGCGGCCAATTCTCTCAGTGACGTATATGCCATGGGAGGAGAGCCTAAAGTGGCTCTGAATATTGTTGGTTTCCCGAATTGCCTTGACCCGTCTATTTTGGGGGATATCCTGGCAGGTGGAGCTGACAAAGTGAAAGAAGCAGGAGCTGTTCTGGTGGGAGGTCACACGATTCAGAATGACGAACCTCAGTATGGACTCTGTGTGTCCGGCTTTGTTCACCCGCAGCGCATTTTCAAAAATTACGGATGTAAACCGGGAGATGTTCTGATTCTGACCAAACAGGTAGGCAGCGGAATCGTTAATACGGCGATCAAGGCGCAGATGGCCTCCGACAAGGCGATTCGTGAAGTGGAAATGGTTATGTCTTCGCTGAACAAAAAAGCCAAGGAAGTGGTAGATGGATATCCGGTAAATGCATGTACAGACATTACAGGTTTTGGTCTTCTGGGACACTGTGTGGAGATGGCAGAAGCCAGTGAAGTGACGTTCAATCTGAATGTCCACGATATCGCATATTTTGACGAGGCGATCGCCTACGCCAAGATGGGACTGGTTCCGGCGGGAGCCTATAAGAATCGTGGATATTCCCAGATGAAAGTGGATATGGGAAACGTAGAGGAACATTTTATTGATCTGCTTTATGATCCACAGACCTCCGGCGGACTTCTGCTCAGTGTGGAACCGCAGTATGTGGAAGTAATCATGGAGACATTTGAGAAGAAACACATGGAAACGAAGGTTTCTATCATAGGAACAGTGGAAGAGAAGAGTGACAAGCTTATACGTCTGCACTGATAACAGAGCATTTATGCAGGACAATATACGCCCGGCAGAGCAAATGCCGGGCGCTGCCTGAAAGATAATAAAGTATTTGGAAGTGGAAGAAGATGAACAAGAATCAATTATATCGTAATATCCCGAAAGTGGATGTGCTTCTGGAAATGGAGATCATTCAGCTTTTGATCGAACAGTACGGAAGAGAGACTGTCATGGAAGCAATCCGGGAGGAGATGGAGGCCCTGAGAGCATTTATCGGGGCATGTGAAGAAGAAGAGAAGATTGTGCGGCAGATTCAGGATCTGCCGCAGCAGATCGTAAGGCATGTGGAGAGACTCCATACACCGAACATGCGCATGGTGATTAACGGAACCGGTACGATTCTGCATACGAATCTGGGACGTGCACCAATCAGTCAGGAGCATGTATCAAAACTGGCTGATATTGTCACCGGCTATTCCAATCTGGAGTATAATCTGGAGGCCGGGAAGCGGGGAGAGAGATATTCCCATTTTGAGAAGCTTCTGTGTAAACTCACGGGAGCTGAGGCGGCAATGGCCGTCAATAATAATGCAGCCGCAGTGATGCTGATTTTGAGTTCTATGGCAAAAGGCGGCGAAGTTATTGTATCCAGAGGAGAGCTGGTGGAAATCGGCGGAAAGTTCCGTATTCCGGATGTGATGGAACAAAGCGGCGCATCTCTGGTAGAGGTCGGAACGACCAATAAGACACATTATTCCGATTATGAAGAAGCGATTACTGAAAATACAAAAGCGCTCCTTAAAGTACATACCAGTAATTACCGGATCGTAGGCTTTACCGATACGGTCACGATCGATGATCTGGTTCCGCTGGCAAAGGAACACGACCTTCCTATTATTGAGGATTTGGGAAGCGGCGTGCTGATCGACCTGAGCAAATATGGACTGACTTATGAGCCGACGGTTCAGGATTCCATCCGCAAAGGAGCAGATGTGGTATGTTTCAGCGGAGACAAGCTGCTGGGAGGGCCACAGGCAGGAATTATTATCGGTAAGAAGAAATATATTGATCAGATGAAGAAGAACCAGCTTACACGTGCACTGCGTATCGATAAATTTACGGCGACGGTGCTGGAACTCGTTCTTCAAGAATATTTATCTGAGGAAAAAGCAATTCAGAATATTCCGGTTCTTCGTATGATCACGGAGACCGAAGAAGAAGTGGCACATCGCGCCCAGAACCTGAAAAGGATGTTGAGACGAGCAGGTCTTGCGGCGGAATTTGGACTTGAAAAATGCGAGTCACAGATTGGAGGAGGATCACTCCCTCTGGAGCGGATCCCAAGTATGGCGGTTACGATAAAGCCTGAAAAAATGAGTGTGCCGCAGTTAGAAGAAAAAATGAGACATCTGGAGGTGCCTATCATCCCGAGAACGGCGAATGATACGATTTATCTGGATGTAAGAACCATAGAAACACGTTGGTTTAAGAAGATTACAGAAATGCTGGGAGAGCTGTTATGAAAAATATCATCATAGGAACCGCAGGTCACATTGACCACGGGAAGACAACATTGATCAAGGCTCTGACCGGGCGAAATACGGATCGTTGGGAAGAAGAACAGCGTCGTGGAATTACGATCGATCTGGGATTTACCTGGTTCGATTTGAAAAATGGTGACCGGGTAGGAATCATTGATGTTCCGGGCCACGAGAAGTTTATCAATAACATGGTTGCCGGAGTTGTGGGAATGGATCTCGTCATGCTGGTTGTGGCGGCGGATGAAGGAATCATGCCGCAGACAAGGGAACATATGGACATTCTGGGACTTCTGGGAATTAAGAAAAGCATTCTCGTCCTCAATAAATGTGATCTGGTGGACGAGGAATGGCTGGAGTTGGTTGAAGAGGAAATACAGGAAGAACTGAAAGGAACATTTCTGGAAGATGCGCCGGTGGTACGTGTTTCAGCAGCGACCGGACAGGGGCTCGAAGAACTGACCGATACGATCATTCGGGTGATGGCGGATGAGGTGGAAGAGAAAGACACGCAGACGATCCCGAGACTTCCGATCGACCGTGTGTTTACACTTTCCGGTTTTGGAACGATCATCACGGGAACCTTGATTTCCGGAACAATTTCCAAAGAGGATGTACTCGAAATGTATCCGATCGGGAAAGAGTGCAAGATCCGGAGCATCCAGGTACACGGACAGGACAAGGATAAGTGCTATGCCGGGCAGAGGGTAGCGATTAATCTTTCCAATATCAAGAAGAAAGAGATTCACAGAGGCTGCGTGATCGCTCCGAAGAACAGTATGAAGAACACGGATCTGCTGGATGTTAAATTATCGGTATTGCCGGATTCTATGCGAATTGTGACGAATCATGAAAGACTACATCTGTATACGGGAACCAGCGAGATCCTCTGTCGTGCCGTGCTGCTGGATAAGGAAGAAATCGGGCCGGGAGAAAGCGGACTGGTGCAGCTGCGTCTGGAAGAAGAAATCGCGCTGAAGAGAGGCGACCGATTTGTGGTGCGTTTCTATTCGCCGATGGAGACCATTGGAGGCGGCGTGGTGCTGGAGCCGAATCCGGTGAGAAAGAAACGATTCGATGAGAAGGCAATTGAAGAATTAAAGAAGAAAGAATCCGGTTCGCTTGCAGATGTTATGGAGCTGCATATCAAACAGCATGCAGATACAATGATTACGATGGCTGAACTTGCGAAGATTATGGCACATTCTGTGGATGAACTTCAGGAATACCTGGAAGAATTGAAAGAAGAAGGAATTGTTCATGTCTTTGCGATGAAGAAAGATGTATATCTCTGGCACAGAGACAGTGAATATGCATTGCGCCAGAAGATACAGGAGGCGCTTGAGGCTTATCATAAGAGATATCCTTACCGCTATGGTATGAAGAAAGCTGAGATCCATAACACCTATCTGAAAAAGGTGAAACCGATCGTGTTTGATGCTTATATCGAGCAGCTTGTGGCACAAAATCAGATCGGACGCAAGGACGAATACCTGCATCTGGCAGAATTTGAAGTGTCGAAAGACGCAATGTTCCTGAAGACGGAAAAGACTCTGGTCGATGCTTTTGAAAAGGCAGGATTTGATTTCGTGAGATTTTCGGAAATTGATCTCGGAACAATCCCGAGGGAAACCGCGGAGGATGTTCTTCTGTTACTTGTAGATGAAGAACGGGTTGTGCGGATCAATGAAGAAATGTTTACGATGAAGTATCTGATGGATGAGGCAGAGGAGAAGATTCGCAAGCATTTGGAGAATGAGGATGTGATTACGATCGCACAGGTAAGAGATATGTTCTCCACGAGCCGAAAAAGTGCCAAGCCGATACTCGAATATATGGACAGCATTAAGGTTACAAAGAAGACCGGAGCAGAAAGTGAAAGGGTAGCATACTTATGAATCTAAAACAATTGGAGGCATTTGTGAAGGTGGCAGAGGGAGGCAGCTTCTCAAAGGCGGCAAAGTCTCTGTTTTTGACTCAGCCTACCATAAGTGCACATATTTCCTCCCTGGAAAGAGAACTGAACGTCAGATTGTTTGTGAGAAATACAAAAGAGGTTATTCTGTCAGAGCAGGGCAAGGTACTTTATGAGTATGCCCGGCAGATGGTTGAATTGCAGAATAAGATTACCGAGATTTTTTCAACAGAAACGAAAAAAGATGTTCAGTGTATTACGATTGCGACATCAACGATTCCCGCACAGTATCTTTTGCCGGATATTCTGGCAGAATTCAGTTCCAGATATCCGAAAGAACAGTTTCGTGTGATGGAAACGGACAGTGCAAAAGTTGTGGAAAAGGTTGCCGGACATATTGTGGATATTGGGTTTACGGGGACCGTTCTTGAAAAAAAGTATTGTAAATACATACCGTTTTACAAAGATGATCTGGTGATTATTATGCCAAATAATGAAAAATACCAGCGTATCAAGGAAGAAGAAACGACAATTGACTGGATTGCAAATGAAGCGATCATCATGAGGGAAGAGGGATCAGGAACGCGGAAAGAAGCGGAAAAGCAGCTTCGCCGTGCCGGAATTGATGTGGAGAAACTGAATGTTGTAGCAAGCATTGAGAATTCGGAAGCTATTAAGAAATCAGTTAAAAGCGGAATAGGTATTACTATGATATCGCGGCTTGCGGTGCAGGATGTGATTGAATCCGGGCAAGTGCTGGATTTCCCGCTTTCGAGTAAAGATGATGGAAGAGATCTGAATCTGGTCTATAACAAGAATTACCAGCTTTCTAATTCTGCGGAACGTTTTATTCGTGTCGTGAAAGAGATGTATAACATATAAGAAATGAGCCTGCTTATAGATAAAAACTATAAATGGGCTTATTTATTGTACTTTTCGATTAGACGAAAGCGGGAATAAAGGCTATACTAGAGATAGTCAAATTGTACGGGGAAAAATACATAGGTATCATTTGGGAAGATACAAGCTGTACTTGAAAAGGAAATTGGAGGAAGGTACATATGATATATATGGATAATGCGGCGACGACGATGCAGAAACCGCAACAGGTAATCGATGCGGTGGCAGCGGCAATGTGCTCTATGGGGAATGCGGGCAGAGGCGCACATGCAGCATCACTCGGCGCGGCGCGAACGATTTATGATGCCAGAGAGAAGCTGGCTTGTTTTTTTCATGCGGAAAATCCGAAACAGATTGCATTTACGATGAATTCAACGGAAAGTCTGAATATAGCGCTGAAGGGGGTCCTGAATCCGGGAGATCATGTGATCACAACGATGCTGGAACACAATTCAGTACTTCGCCCTCTGTATGAACTGCAGGAAAAGGGAACGGAGCTTACCATTCTGAAAAGCAATCCGCAGGGGACGCTGGATTATGAGGATTTTGAGAAGGCGATCAAGGAAAACACCAAAGCAATCGTGTGTACACATGGTTCAAATCTGACAGGAAACCTTGTGGATGTGAAGCGAGTAGGCGAGATTGCGAAGAAACATGGATTTTTGTTTATCGTAGATGCATCTCAGACGGCGGGGGTATTTCCGATCGATGTGCAGGAGATGGGGATCGATATTTTGTGTTTTACCGGTCATAAAGGACTTTTAGGACCGCAGGGAACAGGTGGAATCTATGTGAGAGAAGGACTGACAGTCCGTCCTCTGTTATGTGGCGGAAGCGGGGTGCAGACTTATAATAAAAAGCATCCTTCTGAGATGCCGACTGCTCTGGAAGCCGGAACACTGAACGGACACGGGATCGCCGGTCTGGATGCGGCAGTGGAATATCTGATGGAGACAGGAATTGATACGATCAGAGAGAGAGAGCAGGATCTGATGTGGAGATTTTACGAAGGGGTGAAGGACATCCCCGGAGTAAAAGTTTACGGAGATTTCAGTACGCGGGAGCGATGTGCGATCGTGACGCTGAATATCGGAGATTATGATTCTTCAGAAGTGAGTGATGAGCTTCTTATGACATATGGAATATCTACAAGAGCCGGAGGACACTGTGCACCGCTTATGCATGAGGCACTGGGGACGGTAGAACAGGGTGCGGTGAGATTCAGCTTTTCGCATTACAACACGGATGAAGAATTAAATACAGCCATTCAGGCAGTGAAAGAAATGGCTGCCGAAGAGTAACTCTGAAGAAGAGAGTAAAAGGCATAAGGAGGAAGTAACATGAATTTATCAGATTCAAAAAAGAAACTCGCGATTGCGGGTGTGATCTGCGGACTTGTAGCGGCATGTCTTGCATTTTTCGGGAACCCTGCAAACATGGCATTTTGTATTGCCTGCTTCGTACGTGATATGGCAGGTTCACTGGGAATGCATCAGGCAGAAGTTGTGCAGTACGCAAGACCGGAGATCATCGGACTTGTACTGGGCGCTTTTATTATCTCTGTGGCAACGAAGGAATATCGTTCTACAGCAGGTTCATCACCGATGATTCGTTTCGTACTGGGTATGATTATTATGATCGGTTCCCTGATTTTCCTGGGATGTCCGCTTCGTATGATTATCCGTATGTCAGCAGGTGATCTGAATGCATGGGTAGCACTGATCGGATTTGTTCTGGGTGTATCGACCGGTGCATTTGCACTGAAGAAAGGGTTCAGTCTTGGACGGTCTCATGAGACGAACAAAACAAGCGGAGCAGTGCTTCCGGTCATCATGGTTGGAATCCTGATTCTTGCAACATGCACATCACTTTTGAAGGCAAGTGAAGCTGGTCCGGGAAGTATCCATGCACCGCTGATTCTGTCGCTGGTTGGCGGACTCATTTTTGGAGCAGTTGCACAGAAATCCAGAATGTGCTTTGCAGGAAGTATCCGTGATATCGTGCTTATGAAGAATTTTGATCTGTTTACCGTAATTGGAAGCTTATTTGTAGTTATGTTGATCTTTAATGTGGCAACAGGAAGATTTGTTCTTGGATTCAATACACCGGGAATCATTGCACATTCTCAGCATCTGTGGAATATTCTTGGTATGTATGCAGTAGGATTTGCTGCAGTACTGGCAGGAGGATGCCCGCTTCGTCAGCTGATCCTTGCAGGACAGGGATCTTCCGATGCGGCAGTTACCGTTCTGGGTCTGTTCTTTGGAGCAGCTCTTTGCCATAACTTCGGTCTGGCATCCAGCGGAACATCCCTGAACCCGGAGACAAAAGAACTGGTTGCAGGAGCTGTTACAACAAACGGTAAAGTGGCTTGCATTATCTGCATCATTGTTTGTTTCGTGATTGCATTCACAAACAAGAGAGAGACTGCAAAGACAAAATAAAAAGCAAAGGGTAGATATTAACAAAATAATATGCTATTCTAAGAAAGAAGGTAAAATAATATGAAGGAAGTAGATGCAAGAGGACTTTCCTGCCCGGAACCGCTTATGATGACAGCGGAAGCATTAAAAGATGCGAAGGGTCCAATCAAAGTGCTGGTCAGTGAACCGCATCAGAGAACGAACGTAGAAAAGTTTGCAAAGGACCACGGAAAAAAAGCAACAACGACAGAGAAAGGCTCCGAATTCGAAATTGTGATCGAATAATGAGAAAGAAAGAGTTAAAACTGGTCGTGACATTCCACACTACGGCAGATGCCATGGCGATGGAGAAAGCCTGTAAGGCAAAGAATGCGGACGGAAGACTGATTCCGGTGCCGCGGGAGATCTCAGCAGGCTGTGGGCTTGCATGGTGTGCCGGACTGGAACACAGGGATGCACTGAAAGAGATCATGTCAAGTGTTGGAATCGAAGAAGAAGAGATGCATGAATGCATGGTATAAAAAAGATTGCGCGTAAGCGCAGTCTTTTTTATGTTGCCGTTTATATGAGAAAATGATCCGGGGGATCATTTTTTGAGTTATACATTTGAAATTTGCGTGGTGCAGGGGCGCGATATGTGATAGAATAAAAGAGAACATTTATTTGATTGGAGTGCGGATATGCAGTTGCGTTTTGAAATCCCGGATTCGTTCTGGAGTCTGTTCCGTTCCGTGAACCGGGAGGCTTATATGGAAGCCCTTCTGGTTATTAATGAAGAATACCAGTACAGTAATTATTTCCTCACGAAAGAAGTGTGCGTACAGGTGCTTGGAGATATGTATGCAAAGAAGCAGCTCCGACTGGTGCGTGAAGAAAATGAGACGGAGTTTGATATGCTGGAAACACCGTCACTTCGTATGCTGAATTGGCTGATCAGAACGGGATGGCTGAAAAAGATTGAAGATTATCATACATTGGCGACGAATATTGTGATACCGGATTATTCGGCGGTTTTCATCGATGCGTTCGAACGTCTCAGCTCTGAAGATATGGAGGAGACGGAAATCTATATCCAGAATGTATACGCGACTTTATTTTCCTTCCGGAATGATCCCAGGGTGAATCTGAATATGCTGCGCACGGCGCTGATCAATACCCGGCGGCTGAACAAAGCACTGCAGGATATGCTGCATAATATGGACAAGTTTTTTGAGAGACTTCTGGATCAGCGATTTTACGGAGATCTTCTGAAAGAGCATCTAGATGGGTATGTGGAAGAAATCGTGAGGCGCAAATACCATATACTGAAGACTTCCGATAATTTTTATATTTACAAAATGGATATCAAGAAGTGCCTGCGCGATATGCGGGAAAATGAAGAATGGATCGAAACGGTTCGGGAGCGTTCCAGGGCGATGGGAGATACGAAGGAGGATGTTCTGGAACTTCTGGATCAGATTGAACGGGGATTTGATGATATTGAGCACCGTATTGCCAATATGGATAAGGAACACACGAAATATGTGCGCGCAACCGTGACAAGACTTAATTATCTGTTAAGTGGAGAAACGGACACCAAAGGGCTTGTGGTGCAGTTGCTGAACCGCATGGGAGATGCAGCGGATTATGAGCAAATTGTACAGAAGACCGGTGCAAAGATGAATCTTTCACTTCTGGAGATTGTTTCGGAGAAATCACTTTATAAGCGGCGTAAAGGAAGGAAAGACTTTATCAGTCAGATGCAGCCAGAGGAGACCACGGAGGATCTGGACAAGGAAGATGTGCTGAAGTTGAACCGGATTCAGCATCGGTACAGCCGAAGACAGATAGAAGATTTTATAGAGGAGAATATACGGGAAGGCGTTATGGATGCGCTGTCCCTTCCTATGCGGGAAGAAGATGAATTTGAAAAACTGATTCTTGCGTATGATCTCAGCACACGAAGGAACAGCAAGTATATGGTGCTGGAAGAGGATGTAAGGATGGTGGAGAAAAACGGTTATCGCTATCCGGCATTGAAATTTGTAAAAAGACAGGTTTAACAAGTTGGTGTCTGTAATACATCATGAAGATGGGAGAAATGAATGATTGATTATTATGAACAGCTCACACAGGAGGAGCAGGAAGCAATCACAGAAGTGGTTCAGACTCTTTTCAGGCAGACCTTCCTTTTGGAGCGGAAATACGACAAACGGACGGGCAGGCTTCAGTATGGGAAAGAGTACCGGACTGCGATGAAGCATCTGCCGTTTCTGAAAGAATATTTTAGAGTGGCGGGAATCACACTTTATGAAAACAACAATATAGGTATGCTGTATATTCAGGGAGAGACGCTCTGGGGCGAAAAACTTCCGAGACTTGCAACTATCTATATACTGGTACTAAAGCTGATCTATGATGAGCAGATGCAGAATGTGTCCACAAGCAGTCAGATCGTGACGACGCTGGGTGCCGTGAACGGCAAAGCAGGAGAGTTCAGAGTACTTCAGAGCATCCCGTCAGCTACGGAGATGCGCAGGACGATTACACTTTTGAAAAAATATCAGTTGATTGAACCGCTGGATCTTCTGGAAGAACTAAATGAAAGTACCCGGATTGTCATTTATCCGAGTATTCATGCAGTGCTTGCAGGAGACGACATCAGAGAATTATTGGAGACGTTCAGTGAGGAGGAACATTTTGGAAAAGAAGGAGAAACAGCAGCCGTTCAAGGCACTCTCGAAGATCTGCCTGAATAACTGGCATTATATAGACAGAAAAATACTGTCACTCAGCGAGGGAATCAATTTCTTTACCGGACATTCGGGGAGCGGAAAATCGACCGTGATTGATGCACTGCAGATTGTGCTCTATGCTAACACGGATGGCAGAGGTTTTTTCAACAAGGCTGCAGCCGATGATTCAGATCGTTCACTGATTGAGTACCTGAGGGGCATGGTCAATATCAGTGAAAATAATGAAGCACAATATTTGCGAAATTCCAATTTTTCCAGTACGATCGTGCTGGAGCTTGAACAGACAAACACAAAGGAAAAACAATGTGTCGGCGTTGTGTTTGACGTGGAAACTGCGACGAATGAAATCGGAAGACTGTTTTTCTGGCATACAGGAGGACTTCTTGAGAATCATTATCGGGCAGACAAAAGATGTCTTACGACTATGGAAGTCAGAGAATACCTGCAGCGGTCGTTTCCACAGGAGGGATATTACTGCGGGCCGAGCAATGAGCGGTTCCGAAGGCAACTCTATGATGTGTACCTGGGTGGACTGGATATGGAGAAATTTCCCAGATTGTTTAAACGGGCAATCCCTTTTAAAATGAATATCAAGCTGGAAGATTTCGTGAAGGAATATATCTGTATGGAGCAGGATATTCATATTGAAGATATGCAGGAAAGCGTTATGCAGTACGGCAGGATGCGGAAACGGATCGAAGAGACGCTTGAAGAAATAACATGTCTCAAAGAAATAGGAGAGATGTATCGGAATTTTGATGAGAGAAGAGAGAAGGTACAGCTTGGAGAATACCAGCTTCAGAGACTGGAAATGATGCGTCGTGAGGCAGAGGTTCAGGAGAAACGAGATCGAATTCAGAGCCTTTCTCAGGATAATCGTGAATTCCTGGAGCAAAAGGCAATGCTGGAAACGGAAGAGAAGGCATTTCAGCAAGAATATGATGAACTCTTGATTCGGCTCAATAACAGTGGGTATAAAATGCTTGAGACGGAACTTGCAGGGCTTAATGAGGCTCTGGAACGGTTGGATGGAAGCAAAGCAAGATGGACGCAGACTGCTAACCGGCTGAAGGAGTGGAAGACAAAGGAGATGACTTCTAACCAGACAATCTGGGATATTGACCGATTTGCATCCGGCGGTATCACTTTTGGAGAACTCAAGAGACTTAAAAATGCGCTGGCTCAGATGAGAAATGAACTGGAAGAAGAGCGCCGGGAAATTGATGGAGAACTTCGGCGAATCAAGAAGGAAGAGAAGGAATCACGTGAGGAATTAAAGGAGCTGAAACAAGGACGAAAAGCGTATCCAAAGGAGCTGGAAGCGGCCAGGATCGAACTGCAGAATCAGATTTATAAAAGAACCGGTACCTTCGTAAATGTGAAGATTCTTGCGGATCTTCTGGATATCCGTGATGAGCGATGGCACAACGCGGTAGAAGGTTATATGGGAGGTAACAAATTGCTTCTCGTTGTTGAGCCGGAGTATGCGAAGACAGCGATGGAAATCTATCAGAAGATGGATAAGAAGAAATACTATCGTGCTGCCGTGCTGGATACAGAAAAAGTATTGGAGGAAAAGCACGAGGTGCGTCCGGGGGCTCTGGCAGAGGAAGTGATCGCAAAGGAATCCTATGTCCGGGAATACATCCGTTTCTTCCTTGGAAATGTGATGAAATGTGGGAATATAGAGGAACTCAGAAATCAGCGCATCGGAGTGACTCCGGACTGTATGCTGTATCATAGTTACCGGTTGCAGCATATCAATCCCGAGAATTATACCAGGCGTGCATACATTGGTGAGACGAGTCTCAGACAAAGAATCCGACAGCTTGAAGAACGATGTAATAAGCTTCAGGAAGAGCGTTTGCCCCTGCAGGATCAGCTTGAGGAAATTCGGAAACTGTTGGATCTGGAAAGCCTGATACAGCCGGAAGAAGACTATATGGCACAGATTCAGGATGCCAGAATGATTCCTGAAAAAGAACGCCGTAAAGAGCAGCTGACTGAGCAGATGAAAAAGCTTCGGGAGGATTCAGTAGAAGCCCTGGAAAGGCAGATGGAGGAACTCGCAAATCGGAAAGAGGAAAAGAAGAAGCAAGTAGTTGCTGCCGAAGTGCAGACGGAAAAATGCTGTGATAAGATCGAGATGTTGAAAGATCAGATTGTCGATTCGGAGGAAGAACTGGCAGAATTCAGAAAAGATTTTCAAGAGAATACAGAGTATGAGGAAGTGTTCCGTAAGTTCCTGGAAGCAAGAAAATCGGTGAATTATGAGTATCTGAAAAGCCAGGTTGCCAAGGGACTTGGTGAATTAAAAAATGCAATGGACGATGCTTATCAGAGGCTGGTAGACAGGAGAAGCGTTTATATTAGACGATATCCGAATCGAACTTTTTCCACCAGTGTCAAAGAAAATTCAGACTATGACAAACTGCTGGACAGCCTTCAGTGTGATGACTTGGAGAAATACCGTGAGTCGGCAAAGGAACAGGCTCGCTCGGCCGTGGAACATTTTAAAGATGACTTTATTTTCAAAATCCGCAGCGCAATCCGGGAGGCTTACCAGCGAAGAGATGAGCTGAACCGGATCATAAGCGGACTGGATTTCGGAAAGGATAAGTATCAGTTTGTGATCACACGGAATAAAGGAGCGGATGGAAAATATTATAAGATGTTCATGGATGACGCTCTGCAGATCAATCCGGCTGATCTTGGTAATACGATGGATAACCAGCTTAATATGTTTACAATGGAGCATGAAGAGGAATATGGAGAGATGATGAATGAATTGATCAATATCTTTATTCCACCGGAGAATGCGACGAGGGAAGAGCTGGATGAAGCCAGAAAGAACATGGAAAAATATGCGGATTACCGGACATATCTTTCTTTTGATATGCAGCAGATCGTGCAAGGGGAGAAAAATATGACCATCGGTCTCGGGAAGATGATCAAGAAAAATTCCGGAGGAGAGGGACAAAATCCGCTGTATGTGGCGCTGCTGGCAAGCTTTGCCCAGGTTTACAGAATCAATCTGTCGCCGAAAGTGCAGAGACGTCCGACGCTGCGGCTGGTTGTTTTGGATGAGGCGTTCTCGAAGATGGATGCGGAGAAAGTGGCAAGCTGCATCTCTCTGATAAGGGGGCTGGGATTCCAGGCAATTATCAGTGCGACCAATGATAAGATTCAGAACTATCTGGAAAATGTAGATAAAACATTTGTATATGCAAATCCGAACAAGCGTCATATTTCGATTCAGGAATTTGAAAAAACGGAATTTTCGCAGCTTGCGGATGTTGAGGAATAAAGGGGAAAACGTATGTATCTTGTAAAAAAGATTATTGAGAAATGTGAACACAGCAGTCGTGACTGGCGCGAGGGAGCAACCGGCGGCAGAACACTGAGGATCACCCAGGAGGATTATGACCTCTGCGGGAAGCAAGAACTGATCGATGAGGCGAGAAAACTGGAGTCGGCAGGCCTTCTTACAATTAAAAAGTGGGTGATACCGGACAGTGATATTGAATTGATTGCATATCGAGTTGAAAAACTTTCGCAATTCTACCGGCTTGCGGACAGCGAAAGTGGGGAAGAGTATTGGCCGAAACAGGCGCGTGTGAATTATTATACAAGAAAAATTGAGGAAGAACTTTCGGAAGGTTTCCAGAAAGAATGGATTGAACAATATTTTGAGAGTCTGAGAGCACGTCTGGGTAAAGGCGAGTTCCCGAAAGAGGTGGAGAAGCTGGAAATGTCGCTTGCGGCTTTTCGGGGGATCGATAGTCTGGAAGAACCGGTATTGAAACGAATTTTTAGTAAACAGTATCTGAAAGATTCCAAGATGTTTGAACGTGAACTTGAAAGACATGTAATCAGTGTGGCAAGAAAATACTGCGATACCATTACAGAAGACATGGATTCTTCTACGGTATTGGAACAGCTTATGATTGAGGAATATTCCCAGGAACTGGCAGTGAAAGGACCACTGAAACTTAAAATATGGCGCGGTTCAGAGGCAAAGCGAGTGGATCTTTCTGACTTTGTTTATGGTACTGTACTGAACAGCCAGACGCTGAAGCATGCTGTAGTAGAGCTGGATCAGCCGGGACTGAAAAAAGTGGTGACAATTGAAAATAAAGCAAATTATGTGTCGATGCCGTATCAGCCGGACACATTGTATGTATTCAGTCACGGATATTTCTCGCCTCTGGACAGAGAATTCCTGAAAAAGCTTAGAAGAGCGCTGAATGGGAAGCCGGTGGAGTATTTTCACAGCGGAGATCTGGACTATGGCGGAGTGAAAATTTATGAGTATATTAAGAAGCAGATTCTTCCGGACGTACAGCCGCTGAAGATGGATGTGGAGACGTTTGAAAAATATGCCTCTTTTGCAGAGCCGATCAGTAAGGAAACAATGGCAAAATTGCAGAAAACAGAGATCCCTGATTTGAAGGAATTGATTGACAAAATGATTGAAACCGGAATGGGGATTGAACAGGAGAGTTTTTTGATCGTATAAAGGATAACGCAAATGAAGAAAAAATAAGCAAGGGCAGCATCTTTTCGGGATGCTGCCCATTATTATGCTTAAAATCCTTCCACAAACTGATCCAGAACATGCGGCAATAATTTGTCGCTATATTCGGTCAGAGAGTAATTCCCTTTGCAAAGTGCCCAATCGTAGAGTAAAGCTCTTTCGTACATTGCGTATATCTTCAACAACTCCTGCGGAGTGCTGGTGTTTTTGAATTCACCGGATTCGATCGCGCTGGAAATCGTATCGGTAAGCCAAGTGAAATAATAACGGTCACTTTCCAGGAGAGATCGCTTGTCCTTGGTAATCAATTGTGAAGAATATAAAGATGCGAGCAGATTCACATCAATTGTAGTTTCAATCATATAGAACAGTTCATGATTGAAAAACAGCAATTTGTCGTAGGCTGATAAGTCAGGATCGACGATTCCTGCAAGCTCCTCATATTTATCATCAAAAAGGTATGAGAGCGTGTTAAGCAATGCTTCTTTTCCTTTGAAATAATGATAAAATGTACCCTTCGAAGTCTTGGAGGCGGCAATGATTTCATCTACTGTTGTTTGCTCGTATCCGTTTTTGTGAAAAAGAGTCCACGCAGCTTTTACAATTTTGCTTTTTGTGGAACGGCGTTTCTTAGGCATTAAATAACCTCACTTCCTAACGTTTGCTTCCGACTTTAAAGCCGTATTTCAGTGGGTCGTCCGGGTCGATCACATAAGTTGCATCGCCGGTCAGGTAGGCGCTTCCGGTAATCTGAGGAATAACTGCATCAAATTCTCCGACTTTTGCTTCTTTCAGGATGACGCCTTTAAACTGGGAGCCGATAAAGCTTTCATATACGAAAGGTTCTCCGATCCCGATTTCGCCTCTTTTGTATAAGGTCGCCAGTTTAGCACTTGTTCCTGTTCCGCACGGAGAACGATCTGCCATATGGTCGCCGAAAATAACAACGTTGCGTTTATTACAGCCAGGAGTGTCGGTTGAACAGTACATTTCTACAAGGTCTACTGTTGTGATATCCAATTCTGGATGTTTGATTTCTACTTCTTTGTTGACCTGTTCCAACATATGGATACCGAAATCGGTAAGCTTTGGAATAGAATCCGGATCAACAGTCCAACCGAATTGCTCAGCGTCTACGAGGGCGAAGAAACTTCCGCCGAAAGCAATGTCATATTTTACTTCCCTTCCGTCTACGGTGGTAGTCAGATTCTCCTTATAAAGGAAAGCAGGCACATTCGTTAAAGTAACGTTCAAAACTTTTCCGTTCTTTACTTCGGCCTTGGTGCGAATGATTCCGGCAGGAGCATCCAGAACGACTTCCGTATATGGTTCTACGGCCGGGACAAGCCCCGTTTCGATAATTGCGGTTACAGATCCAATCGTGCCATGTCCGCACATGTTTAAATATTCGCCTGTATCCATAAAGATTACTCCGAAATCAGCTTCCGGATGCACCGGCTCTGTTAAAAGAGCTCCGAACATATCATGGTGTCCACGTGGTTCGAACATCAAGGCACGGCGGTATTGATCATAATTCTCTGCAAGAAAATTCTTGCGTTCGATCATGGTGTCACCTTTCAGCTCCGGAAAACCGGACATGATGATACGCGTAAATTCCCCCACTGTATGAGTATCAATTGCATGAAAAGACGCTTCAAAAGCGTCAAGGTTAAGCTTTGGATGAATTTCCATTTCCCAATTCCCTCCTTAAAGTAAGTTATAGAAATAATCTATAAGCTGTCAGCATAAAGCGGGCAGCATAGTAGTAGAAACCAAAATGATAAATAGAATATAGAGCAGCCTTTGGAAATATATTTCTGCAGTCTGCTAAATATTATTATGTATTGTGTAATAAAATGGACGACAAAACCTGTGCGGCATTAAGCATTCCGCTGTGAAATAAATGTTGTCTAGACTTGATTCTAGTATGAAGTACAGTTTCTGAAAATATTATCTACGAAAAGCCTTGAAAAGTCAATAGAAATTTGCTACAATAAAAAACGAAATAAATGTTGAAAAATGAAATAAACTGTGGTACAGTTAGAAAGCCGGAAATAATATGGGGGTAGATGGGTAACTGGTGTGCCTCCTAGTCTTCAAAACTAGTGTGGGGCGTTAAGAGCGTCCTGGGTGGGTTCGATTCCCACATGCCCTCGCCAAGAAAAGATTGGCTTTCCGACTTAAGATGACACCTGTAAAGTAAGCGATCGTATTTTTATACGTTCGCTTTTCATATTATATATAGAAAATATTTATAAGTGAAAGGGAGAAGGGTCATGGGAAACTTACAAATTTTACTGCGTCAGCATGTTGGGGCACCCTGCGCGGCGGTGGTAAAGGCTGGTGACAGAGTTGAAAAAGGCACCTTGATCGCGACACCGACGGGCCTTGGCGCAAATATTTTCTCGAGTGCGTATGGCGTGGTTGAGGAAGTGAAGGAAGATCGGATCATTATCAGGCCTGATGAAGTTCAGAAAGATGAATTTGTTCCGATCCAGGAAGGCAGCAAGCTGGATATGGTGAAATCAGCGGGCGTAGTTGGTATGGGCGGAGCTGGATTTCCGACAGGTGTGAAATTGGGAACTGACCTGAAGGGTGGATATATTCTGGTGAATGCGGCAGAATGTGAGCCTGGACTGAGGCACAATATTCAGCAGCTTGAAGAAGATTGCGAGAAAGTCATCCGCGGCGTAAAACACTGCATGGAAATTTCAAATGCGGCAAAAGCAATCTTTGCAATTAAAAAGAAGAATGAGAAAGCTGTTGCAAGACTGCGCGAAGCACTGAAAGATGAGGACGCGATTACGATTCATCTGCTTCCGGATATCTATCCGATGGGAGAAGAACGTGCGGTTGTAAGAGAGTGTCTGGGAATTGAACTTCAAACGACTCAGCTGCCCTCAGCGGCAAATGCGATCGTCTGCAATGTAGAGACGCTGGCAAGGGTATCGGAAGCAATTGATGAAAGAAAGCCTTGCTTTTCAAAGAATCTTACTGTGATTGGTAAGATTAATGGTGGAAATGAACCACATGTTTTTATGGATGTTCCTGTAGGAACGAGTGTTGGTGATCTGATTGAGAGGGCTGGCGGTATTGATGGCCTTTATGGGGAAATTATTATGGGAGGACCATTTACCGGAAAGGCCACTACTGAAGAAGAACCAATCACCAAGACAACCGGAGGAATCATTGTTACGATTGATTTTCCGGATCTTCACGGAGCAAAAGTAGGTTTATTGGTATGTGCCTGCGGAGGAAGTGAAGAAAGAATGCGTGATATTTGTGCTAAGATGAATGGTGTAGTTGCGTCTGTCGCAAGATGTAAACAGGCGATTGAGAATAAACCGGGAGCACCATTGAAGTGCGAACGCCCCGGTAATTGTCCGGGACAGGCAAAGAATAACATTCAGTTTAAGAAAGACGGATGTGAATACATTATCATAGGAAACTGCTCTGACTGTTCCAATACAGTAATGGGATCTGCTCCGAAGATGGGATTGAAAGTATTCCACCAGACGGATCATGTAATGAGGACGATCGGGCATCCGCTTTACAGATATCTGCGGGTATCGAAACAGGTAGAACAACTTCCGGACGGCAAATAGGCCGCGGAATGAGACAATAGGACAAGTAACGAGGAGGTAATATTATGTCAATTACAGCTGAAACAGCAAAAGAACATGCAAAAGACCCTGCCGTATTATGTTGCAGAGCAGAAGGCGGAATTACAATTCAGGCAGCAAATCTGGAAGATCCGGCTATTTTCGATGATCTGGTAGATTCAGGACTTTTGAATCTGGAAGGAGCGCTTACGATCGAACAGGTTCTGGGAGCAACTCTGGTTAAGACTTGTGACTCTCTTACACCGCTTACCGCTGATCTGGTAGAAGGAGCCAATGTAGTTGCAGAAGCACCGGTAGAAGAAGAGGAAGAAGCGGCTCCGGTAGAAGCATCTGCTGCAGCACCGGCACAGGTATGCCAGGCATCTGCGGCATCCGGTATTTTGAAAATACATATCGGAGAAGGAAAAGATATCAATATTGAACTTCCGGTGGGTTTTAATGGCGGTGCTGCAGTAGCAGAAGTTCCTGCACAGCTTCCGGTTCAGGAGGCAGCACCGGCGGTGAAAGAACCGGAACCGAAAGTTGTAAGAAGTGTAACAAGAAAGCACTATAAGATTACAGAAGTAAAACGCGGCCCGGAGACAAAGATTGAAGGCACGACTCTTTACATCAGAGAAGGAATTGAGGAAGAAGCAGTTGCTTCTCAGGAGTTGGTACACAGCCTTAAAATTGATATCATTACACCGGATATGTATCATACCTATTCTGAGACAATTATGGACGTTCAGCCAATCGCTGCAAAAGAAGGCGATGACGAGATCGGAAGCGGAACAACAAGAGTACTTGATGGTGTTGTTATGATGGTCACAGGAACAGATGACAACGGTGTACAGATTGGTGAATTCGGTTCTTCCGAAGGCTATCTGGACGAAAACATCATGTGGAACCGTCCGGGTGCACCGGATAAAGGCGAGATCTTTATCAAGACAGAAGTTGTGATCAAAGAAGGAACCAATATGGAAAGACCGGGCCCGCTTGCAGCACATACCGCAACAGATGTGATCACACAGGAAATCCGGGTGGCTTTAAAAGCGCTTGAAGATGAAAGCCTTGTAGTAAATACAGAAACATTTGAACAGGTAAGAAGACCTGGAAAGAAGAAGGTTGTAATCGTAAAAGAGATCATGGGACAGGGCGCAATGCATGATAACCTGATCCTTCCGGTTGAGCCGGTCGGCGTTCTTGGGGCAAAACCGAACGTAGACCTTGGAAATGTTCCGGTTATGGTTTCTCCGCTTGAGGTACTGGACGGATGTATCCATGCACTGACCTGCATTGGACCTGCTTCTAAGGAAATGTCAAGACATTACTGGAGAGAACCTCTGGTTACGGAAGTGCTCCATGACGAAGAAGTAGACCTTTGCGGTGTTATTTTCGTGGGAAGTCCACAGATCAATGCGGAAAAATTCTATGTATCCAAACGTGTCGGCATGATGGTGGAAGCACTGGATGTTGACGGAGCTTTCGTCACAACAGAAGGCTTTGGAAACAACCACATTGACTTTGCAAGTCATATTGAACAGATCGGTATGAGAGGAATCTCTGTTGTCGGAATGTCTTTCTGCGCAGTTCAGGGAGCTTTGGTTGTTGGAAATAAATATATGACTCATATGATTGATAATAATAAATCTGAGTCTGGTATTGAAAATGAAGTTCTTGCCTGCAACACGCTTTGCAAGGAAGACGCAGTACGCGCACTTGCAATGCTGAAAGCTGCAATGGCTGGCGAAGAAGTAAAGAAACCGGAAAGAAAATGGAATCCGAACGTGAAATCAACCAATGTGGAATTAATTTCCGAGACGATGGACGATACGCTGGAACTGGTAAAGAATGAGCAGTCTTTGCCGATGAGCCAGAAGAGAAAAGAAAAATACGACTAAGAACAGGTGAAGAACATGAAATATGGCGATAAGATCATTTATATGGAAGGGGTAATCGTAGAAATTCATGATGGATGTGTTGGGATCGATCTCAAAGGACGTCTGGGCTATCTGAAGATTCCGATGCGAATGCTGATTACCGATTATCCATTAGTGGTGGGACAGGAAGTTGGATGGAATATGAGTTTTATTGAACAGTTAGGTCCCGAGGCCAATGACAAATATGTAAGTAACCTGGATACTTATCAGAGACGTCAGGAAGAAATGAAGTCTCATAAAGAAGAATGTGAATAGCAATTAGAGGAGGTAGTAACATGAGTTTAACAGTTGTTAAAGGGCTGCAGTCAGAAATCTATGTTCCGATTACTCCGCCGCCGGTATGGGCGCCTGTAAAGAAAGAATTAAAAGATATGACGATTGCACTTGCTACAGCGGCAGGTGTGCACCATAAAGAACAGGAAAGATTTAATCTTGCAGGAGATTTTACCTGGAGAAAAATTACCGATACGATGCCGTCAAGTGAGCTTATGGTTTCACACGGAGGATATGACAACAGTGATGTGAACAAAGACATCAACTGTATGTTCCCAATTGATAGAATCCATGAGCTGGCAAAGGAAGGATTTATCAAAGCCTGTGCACCGGTTCATGCAGGATTCATGGGCGGCGGCGGAAATCAGGAGAAATTCAAGGGTGAAACCGGTCCTGCGATCGCTCAGATGTTTGTTGAGGAAGGCGTGGATGCGGTTATCCTCACCGCTGGTTGAGGTACCTGCCACCGCTCTGCAGTTCTGGTGCAGAGAGCAATTGAAGCCGCTGGCATTCCGACTATCATTATCGCGGCACTTCCGCCGGTTGTACGTCAGACCGGTTCACCACGTGCGGTAGCTCCGCTTGTTCCGATGGGAGCAAATGCAGGAGAGCCGAACAATGTGGAAATGCAGACAGCTATTGTCAAAGCAACTCTTGAAGCTCTGGTGAGCATTGAGTCTGCCGGAAAAGTTGTTCCGCTTCCATATGAATATGTAGCGAAAGTATAGAACTATTTTTTAAACTCCATGGCTTATGCTGTGGAGTTTTTGCTAAAAATGATTTATAATGGTTGGAAAGAAAAATGGCAGGAGGACGCTATGGAAAAAGATTTACGCCGCCTTGTAATAAAGGCATTTCACGTTCGGGATGTGTCCTACGGTGAAGAGAACAGAGTGACTCCGGATGGGGTGATGACGGTGGATGTTTCGGTTCTTGAAGGAATCCTTGAAAAACATCCGCAGCTCGAGAAAATGGATATACAGATTATTCCTCCTTGTGATCATGATCGTTTTACCAATACAATGATGGATATCATTCCGATTTCTACAAAAGTACTCGGAAAATTGGGGGATGGAATCACACATACTCTTACCGGAGCGTATGTAATTTTGACAGGGGTGGATGTAAATGGAAAGCAGACGCATGAATTTGGCTCTTCGGAAGGAAAGCTAAAAGAGAAATTATATCTGAATCGTGCGGGGACCCCGGGGGATGAAGATTATATTCTGTCCTTTGATGTGGTACTGAAAGCGGGAATGGGACAGGAACGGGAAGGTGTTCTTGCAGCGCATCGTGCGTGCGATGAGTTTATTCAAATATTCCGGGAACAGATGAAAAAATTTCGGGGTGATTTGTGTACAGAACGGCATGAATACCATGATGTCGCGCGGCCGGGAAAAAAACGCATATTAATCATAAAGCAGGTTGCCGGGCAAGGGGCTATGTATGATACATCGCTCTTCGGAAAAGAACCTTCCGGAACAGAAGGCGGACATTCGATCATTGACATGGGGAACATGCCGGTAATCGTAACGCCGAATGAATATCGGGACGGGATCATCCGTTCTATGCAGTAGGAGGTAGAGAATATGGGAATTGGGCCATCTACAAAAGAAACGTCGTTACATCATTTTCGGGATCCGCTGCTGGATGTGGTTTCGGCGGACGAGGATTTGGATCTGATGGGGATCATGATTGTGGGAACTCCGGATGACAATGCCGATAAATTGCTGGTAGGAACTCGCGCTGCTGTTTGGGCGGAAGCCATGCGCGCTGACGGAGTGATACTTTCCTCTGACGGATGGGGGAACAGTGATGTGGATTTTGCAAATACGGTGGAGCAGATGGAAATCCGTGGAATTCCGGTTGCGGGCCTTAAATTCAGCGGAACGGTTGGACAGTTTGTTGTGACGAATGACTATCTGGACGGAATTCTGGATATCAATAAAAGCGCAGAAGGTGTCGAGACCAATATGGTCGGGGAAAATAATGTGACACAGCTTGACGCCAGAAAGGTTACGGCGCTTTTGAAGCTGAAAATGCGAAAAAGAGACACGTAAAGCGTCTCTTTTCTTTCTTTATGAAATCACATGATTCTTAATAATTGCGCGAATGCTCGCGTTGAGATAAGGTTTGAGATCCTCAAAAGGCATTGGATCGTTTTCCAGAATTGTGCTGTAAGAGGTAGAACTTGCAAGCTCGATGATTAGAAACATCATTGTTTCGGGATCTCTGAGTTTAACGACAGGATTCTCTAGAAGATGGTTTCTGTACAGTTCCTTTACATTGATCTCTTCTTCGTCGTTACTTTGTAAAATTGCCTGCTTGAAAATTCCCCAGCTCAGATTTTTGGAAATAAAGCGAAGCATTGGTTTATTTTCCTTCATACGCTCCAGAATATAATCTACAATAAAAATAATTCGGTCTTCAAACTGGGGAGTGTGAGAAGACTCCAGAGCCTGCCAGGCGGCAAGAAAAAGATTCCCTGTTATTTTGGCTATGAGCCGGTCGCGTAATTCATATTTGTCTGTAAAATAAAGATAAAATGTTCCCTTTGCTACACCTGCATACTTGGCGATGTCGCTAATGGAGGTTTTCTCGATGCCCTGTTCTATGAACAAATCATAGGCGCTCCGATAGAGGGCATCGGATTTTTGCTGTTTGTTTTCGTCTACCTTCCCCATGGTATATTCTCCCCTTGTCAAAGTGAAATTATAATTGTCGGAAATGATTTCGCAATTCGTATTATAAATGCAAAATTGACAAAAGTCAATTTATATAAGCAAAATAATGACTTTCGGTCAATTAATATTCGCTGTAAGAATTAAGAGAGTATTTTGGAGTAATGGATGAATAGATATCTGGTCAATGTGGAAATACTTTGGTACAATGAATGAGGTATTTGTGATAAGAATCCAATATTACAGTGTAATTGATGCGAACATGGTGGAAGAATGGCTTTGAGTATCGAATGCGGCTGAAAAGGAGAAACATATGAGTGAGTATTTAGCAAAATTAAAACCGGAAGAAATTGTAAAAATGGATGTAGATTCTATCTATATCGGGAATTTGAATACGGTAGATGAAGATTTGAGTCTGCCGCTGCATGGGAAATATGGTTCTGTATTAAATTGGTTTACAGAAGAGGAAAGATTTATCAGGGCTGACGGTAAAGTTCACAGGCCGCTATATGGCATGGGAAATCGGAATGTCAAATTGAAAGTAAAAGCAGTGTACGAAGGGTACAGCGAGGAGCGTGAATTTGAGGCAACGGTTCTGCAGGAAAAGAAAGAAAATATTGTAGCGGAAATTCTGGAAGTGAATTTGGAAGCGATGCCAGGAGAAAAAGCGGCACTACCGTCAGTGGTGATTGCGAGAACTACGGACGGACGTAGAACCACACTACCTGTTAAGTGGGAGAAATATGAACCACTTTGGAAAGAAGGAATCATACATGTGCGGGGGATTGTAGAAAAATATAAGGAGAGCGCAATTGCCAGTATACATTATTATAATATAGAAGAAACTCATTATGACATACCAAAAAGAAAGGTGGAGTTTTTGCCGATTGGGCAAGTGCGGCTTAAAGAGGGGACGATCTTTTATGAACGCCAGCAGAATATGCTGAACTATCTTTTGAACATAGACGATGATCAAATGTTGTATAATTTCCGGAGAGCATCCGGTCTGGATACGCATGGTGCGGCGCCTATGACCGGTTGGGATGAAGAAAACTGTAAATTAAAAGGGCATACGACAGGGCATTATATGTCAGGATTGGCACTGGCCTGGGGGGCTACAGGGAACCCGAAATTCCGGGAGAAAATAAATTATATTGTGGACGGACTTGAGGAATGTCAGGTGGCATTTGCTGAGTCGGGAGAACATCATACAGGGTATTTGAGCGCCTATGATGAAGAACAGTTTGATCTGTTAGAACAATTCACGCGTTATCCGGAAATATGGGCACCTTATTATACTTTGGATAAAATTATGTGTGGGCTGTATGATTGCTTTCAGATTGCCGGATGTGAAAAAGCGAAAATAATATTAGAAAAGATGGGGGACTGGGTTTATGACAGGCTTTCGCGTCTTTCGAGGGAAGTACTCGATCGAATGTGGTCAATGTACATTGCTGGAGAATTTGGTGGCATGTTGGGTACGATGGTAAAACTGTATCAGATTACCGGGAAAGAAAATCATTTAAAAGCTGCGTGCTTTTTTGTGAATGATAAACTATTTTATCCGATGCTGGAAAAGTGCGATACATTGGAAGATGTGCATGCAAATCAGCACATTCCTCAAATTATAGGAGCGATGGAGTTATTCCGGGTGACGAAAGAAGAAAAATGGTGGAGAATCGGAAAAAATTTCTGGAAAATTGTGACCGCAGATCATGCGTATTGTATCGGTGGTGTGGGAGAAACGGAAATGTTCCACTGTGCCGGAACGACATGCGACTATCTGACAGAAAAAGCAGCTGAAAGTTGCGCGAGCTATAATATGCTTAGGCTGACGGCGCAGTTGTTTGAGTATACTGTTGATGGGGCGATGATGGATTATTATGATAATACGCTCCGCAATCATATCCTTACATCGGCCAGCCATGCTGATGACGGAGGAACCACTTATTTCATGCCGCTGGGACCGGGACAACAAAAAGCGTATTCGACAACAGAAAATACATGCTGTCATGGAACGGGAATGGAAAGTAGATTCCGTTATATGGAAAATATCTATGCAACGGATGAAAAATATGTGTATGTTAATCTTTTGATTGATTCGGTTTTGGGTGGGGAGGCTTCAATAGAAGTTGACACTTCGGAAACGGACGGAATCGTAAAAGTGGTATGCCGAAATGATATGGACAAGGGACTTAAGATTCACATTCCATCCTGGGCGGAAGATGGACTCCGGGCGGAACTTAACGGGAGAGAAATAAGCAGAATTACATTGGAAGATGGATATCTCTGTGTCGGGGAACAATGCAGGTCGGATGATGAAATCGTTCTGCATTTGCCGATGCAGCTACGTGTTGTGAAAAATCCGTCAGACTGCAGGTTTGTGAATCTCGCCTATGGGCCCTATATTCTTGCGGCGCTGTCTGATGTGGAAGAATTCTTTCCACTCCCGGATCTTGAGAAAATCCGACCAATGAAAGAAAAGTTGCATTTTGAAGTGGAAGGACTTGAGTTTGTTCCTTTTCCTGAAATAGATACGCAAAAATACCATGTATATTTTCTTGCACCGGAGAGCGGACAATGTTAGAAAAATGTAAATTACATACCATTAAGAAAGGCCTGATTAAAAGAGAAAAGGCACGACTGTAGTCGTGCCTTTTCTTTTTGGTATGTCATTGAGAGGTTTTTCCTCGTTGCCTTGCAGTCTTGTCTATATACAAAGCTGGGGAATGCTCCTCGAAAGAGGAAGTATATATAAATTGAGTTTTACCATCGCAGGATTATTCTTGGGGGAAACAATCGGCAATGATATAACTGCAACAGCAACCAATCGGTTTATACCTAATTGAAAAAATAAAAAAAGACGATATCCAACTTTCTTGGAAACCGTCCTTGGTTTATTGCTTTCGATTAAGTTGGTTACACTATAACACTTTATTGTGATGGTGTCAATAAGCGAAATGCAAAAAAATGTATTTTTATAAATGCATACGGTTGGTGGGATTGTACCTAAAAAAATACAATATTTTTCGGAAAAGCCTTGCAAATAAGAAAGATATCTTGTATACTGAAAAAGCTGTGACATGATAGCTGTGAAGCGTGAGGTTGCTGCCTGATATGGCAGGTTTTCCGTGGAGCGAATGTCAAGTTAGGAAACTGGCGACAAGTCACTGTACTGAATCATAACAGCCGCTGAGATGCGGTAACAACGTGTGAGTTTCTCACGACACACACGGGGAAGTGTACAGTCACCGCTTGTCGTACTGAGGTTTAAGTACGAAAAGGAGGCGACTTTTTTTATGGCAAGTCAAGTAATGAGAATCACATTGAAGGCATATGACCATCAGCTGATTGATGCATCTGCCAAGAAAATCATCGAAACTGTAAAGAAGAATGGAGCACAGGTTAGCGGACCGGTACCGCTTCCGACAAAGAAGGAAGTTGTAACAATCTTAAGAGCGGTTCACAAATACAAATACTCCAGAGAACAGTTCGAACAGAGAACTCATAAGAGACTGATTGATATCATTGCACCGACACAGAAGACGGTTGATGCTCTTTCCAGATTGGAAATGCCGGCTGGTGTATATATTGATATCAAAATGAAAACAAAATAAGAACACAGTAATTCCTAAAATTTAGGATGAACATCAATCCGATGTTCCGCTGTAAATCACAGGAGGTAATTATAATGAAGAAAGCTATCTTAGCTACAAAAGTCGGAATGACTCAAATCTTCAACGAAGATGGAGTATTGACTCCGGTAACTGTTCTTCAGGCAGGTCCTTGTGTTGTGACACAGATCAAGACTGTTGAGAATGACGGTTACAGTGCTGTTCAGGTTGGATTCGTTGACAAGAAAGAAAAGATCGTTAACGTGGACAAGAACGGAAAGAAAGAAATCGTGCATAGACACGGTGTTACAAAAGCTGAAAAAGGACATTTTGACAAAGCTGGCGTAACAGGAAAAAGATTCGTAAGAGAATTCAAATTCGAGAACGCTGATGAATATCAGCTGGCTCAGGAAATTAAAGCTGACATCTTTGAGGCTGGCGACAAAGTTGACGCAACAGCAATTTCAAAGGGTAAAGGATTCCAGGGTGCAATCAAGAGACACAATCAGCACAGAGGACCTATGGCGCATGGCTCTAAATTCCATCGTCATGCAGGTTCAAACGGTGCTTGTTCTGACCCGAGCAAGGTATTCAAAGGAAAAGGAATGCCGGGACACATGGGAGCAAAGAGAATTACAGTTCAGAACCTTGAAGTTGTAAGAGTAGATGCTGAGAACAACCTGCTCTTAGTAAAAGGTGCCGTACCGGGACCAAAGAAATCTTTAGTAACTATTAAGGAATCTGTAAAATCTATCTAAGATTTGCACTAGGAAAGGAGGAACACACAGATGGCAAACGTATCTGTTTACAATATCGAAGGCAAAGAAGTTGGTACAATCGAACTGAACGACGCTATTTTCGGTGTAGAAGTTAACGAACATCTTGTACACATGGCAGTTGTTAACCAGCTTGCAAATAATCGCCAGGGAACGCAGAAAGCGAAAACTCGTTCTGAAGTTTCCGGTGGTGGAAGAAAACCGTGGAGACAGAAAGGTACCGGTCATGCGAGACAGGGATCTACAAGAGCTCCACAGTGGACAGGCGGCGGCGTAGTATTCGCACCGGTTCCGAGAGACTATTCTTTCAAGATGAACAAGAAAGAAAAGAGAGCAGCTCTTAAGTCTGCACTTACTTCCAGAGTAGAAGAAAACAAATTCATCGTAGTTGATGAGATGAATTTTGATGAAATCAAGACAAAGAAATTCCAGGCAGTATTAAACAACCTGTCAGTATCTAAAGCATTAGTTGTATTGGAAGATGGAAATGTGAATGCAGAACTTTCTGCAAGAAACATTGCTGATGTTAAGACAGCCAAAACAAATACAATCAATGTGTATGATATCCTGAAATACAACACAGTGATCGCTACGAAAGCTGCTGTTGAAGCGATTGAGGAGGTGTACGCATAATGGCAAACGTTCAGTATTATGATGTAATCCTTAAACCGGTAATTACAGAAAAAACAATGGAGCTTATGGCTGATAAGAAATACACGTTCTTAGTTCACACAGAAGCTACAAAGAATCAGGTGAAAGAAGCTGTTGAAAAAATGTTCCCGGGAACAAAAGTTGCCGGAGTGAATACAATGAATCTTGATGGCAAGACAAAACGTCGTGGCATGACATTTGGAAAGACAGCGAAAACAAAGAAAGCGATTGTTCAGTTAACAGAAGACTCAGCAGAGATTGAAATCTTCCAGGGACTGTAAGAACAAACTGATTAAACGGTGCAATTCCGTGACACTAATAATTAGAAGTAACGAAAGGAGATAGAGTAATGGGAATTAAAACATACCGCCCATATACACCATCCAGAAGACATATGACCGGTTCTGATTTCTCAGAAATCACAAAGACAACTCCGGAAAAATCCTTAGTTGTATCTTTGAATAAGACAGCCGGACGTAACAATCAGGGTAAAATTACTGTAAGACACCGCGGAGGCGGAGTTAAGAGAAAATATAGAATTGTGGATTTTAAACGTAAAAAAGACGGAATCCCGGCTACTGTAATCGGAATTGAATACGATCCGAACAGAACAGCTAACATCGCATTGATCTGTTATGCAGACGGCGAGAAAGCATACATCCTTGCACCGGAAGGACTTAAGGATGGAATGAAAGTTATGAACGGACCGGAAGCGGAAGTACATGTAGGAAACTGCCTGCCGCTCAGCTGCATCCCGGTTGGTACACAGATCCACAACATTGAGCTTCATCCTGGAAAAGGCGGACAGATGGTTCGTTCTGCAGGAAACAGTGCTCAGTTAATGGCTAAAGAAGGTAAATATGCAACACTTCGTCTTCCTTCAGGCGAAATGAGAATGGTTCCGATCGAATGCCGCGCATCAGTTGGTGTGGTTGGTAATGGTGATCACAACCTGGTAAATATTGGTAAAGCAGGACGTAAACGTCATATGGGTATCAGACCTACAGTTCGTGGTTCTGTAATGAACCCGAATGACCATCCACATGGTGGTGGTGAAGGTAAGACTGGAATTGGTCGTCCGGGTCCGTGCACACCTTGGGGTAAACCGGCACTTGGCCTTAAGACTCGTAAGAAAAACAAACAGTCTAATAAGCTGATCATCAGAAGAAAAGACGGTAGAGGAATCAAATAGTTAATTTTGAAGGAGGTTATAACCTATGGCTCGTTCACTTAAAAAAGGACCATTTGCAGATGCAAGTCTGCTGAAAAAAGTGGAAGCAATGAACGCATCAGGAGACAAGGGTGTTATTAAAACATGGTCTCGCCGTTCTACAATCTTCCCGATTATGGTTGGACATACAATTGCAGTTCATGACGGAAGAAAACACGTTCCGGTATATGTAACAGAGGATATGGTTGGACACAAACTCGGAGAGTTCGTTGCAACCAGAACCTACAGAGGACATGGAAAAGACGAAAAGAAATCCAAAGTTAGATAATATTTAACGTATTGAAAGGAGGTTTCATCCCATGGCAAAAGGACATAGAAGTCAAATTAAGAGAGAAAGAAATGCAAATAAAGACACCAGACCATCAGCTAAGTTATCTTACGCTAGAGTCTCTGTTCAGAAAGCATGCTTCGTATTAGATGCCATCAGAGGTAAGGATGTACAGACAGCGCTTGGTATTTTGACATATAACCCAAGATACGCTTCAAGCATTATAAAGAAATTATTAGAGTCAGCAATTGCTAATGCTGAAAACAACAATGGTATGAATGTTGAAAACCTTTATATCGAGGAATGTTACGCAAATAAAGGACCAACAATGAAGAGAATCAGACCGAGAGCACAGGGCAGAGCTTACAGAATCGAAAAGAGAATGAGTCATATTACACTTGTGCTGAATGAAAGATAAGGAGGACAATCATGGGACAGAAAGTTAATCCTCATGGCTTGAGAGTCGGTGTTATCAAAGACTGGGACTCAAAATGGTATGCAGAGAAAGATTTCGCTGATTACCTGGTAGAAGACCATAAAATCAGAGTATTTCTTAAAAAGAAATTATATAGTGCCGGTGTTTCTAAGATTGAAATCGAAAGAGCATCTGACCGTGTGAAGATTATTATTTATACTGCTAAACCGGGTGTCGTAATCGGTAAAGGCGGTTCAGAGATTGAAAAAGTAAAAGCTGAACTTCAGAAAATGACGGATAAAAAAGTTATCGTTGATATCAAAGAAGTGAAGAGACCGGATAAGGACGCACAGTTAGTAGCTGAGAATATTGCACAGCAGCTGGAAAACCGTATTTCATTCCGTCGTGCAATGAAGTCCTGCATGTCCAGAACTATGAAAGCAGGAGCGCTTGGTGTTAAGACTTCTGTATCAGGACGTCTTGGCGGAGCTGATATGGCTCGTACAGAGTTCTACAGTGAAGGAACGATTCCGCTTCAGACATTAAGAGCAGACATTGACTATGGCTTCGCTGAAGCAGACACAACTTATGGAAAAGTTGGTGTTAAGGTATGGGTATACAAAGGCGAAGTACTTCCAACAAAGGCAAGTAAGGAAGGGAGCGATAAATAATGTTAATGCCAAAAAGAGTAAAACGTAGAAAACAGTTCCGTGGCTCCATGAAGGGTAAAGCATTAAGAGGAAACAAGATCACGAACGGTGAATATGGTCTTGTGGCAATGGAACCATGTTGGATCAAATCCAATCAGATCGAAGCTGCCCGTATTGCTATGACACGTTACATCAAGCGTGGTGGTAAAGTTTGGATTAAGATTTTCCCGGATAAACCAGTAACAACAAAACCGGCTGAAACTCGTATGGGTTCTGGTAAAGGAACTCTTGAATACTGGGTAGCAGTTGTTAAGCCAGGACGTGTTATGTTTGAGCTGTCAGGAGTACCTGAAGAAGTTGCAAGAGAAGCACTTCGTCTGGCTATGCACAAGTTACCATGCAAATGTAAAGTCGTTTCTCGTGCAGATTTAGAAGGCGGTGATAACAGTGAAAATTAAGACATTCGTAGAAGATTTAAAAGCAAAATCAGTTGCGGAGCTGAACGAAGAATTAGTAGCTGCTAAAAAGGAACTCTTTAACCTGAGATTCCAGAACGCAACAAACCAGTTAGATAATACAAGCAGAATCAAAGAAGTCAGAAAGAACATCGCAAGAATTCAGACAGTGATTACTGAAAAAGGCAACGAATAAGCAGCGTAGCTTAGAGTGTTCTAGAAAGGAGCAAAACCGTGGAAAGAAACCTGAGAAAAACGAGAGTTGGCAAGGTTGTAAGCAACAAGATGGATAAGACAATCGTTGTTGCAGTAGAAGACCATGTAAAACATCCGCTTTACAATAAGATCGTAAAAAGAACTTATAAATTAAAAGCGCATGATGAAGAGAATAAATGCAATATTGGCGATAGAGTAAAAGTTATGGAAACAAGACCGTTATCGAAAGATAAGAGATGGAGACTTGTTGAAATCGTAGAAGAAGTTAAATAGTTTGGCTTTGAATAAGTATAAGGAGGTTTACCTGCATGATACAGCAAGAAAGCAGATTAAAAGTAGCTGACAACACAGGTGCTAAAGAATTACTCTGTATCCGTGTATTAGGCGGTTCTACAAGAAGATATGCAGCAATCGGCGATGTGATCGTTGCGTCTGTTAAAGATGCAACACCAGGCGGCGTTGTTAAAAAAGGTGATGTAGTAAAAGCTGTTGTAGTTCGTACTGTAAACAGCACACGTCGTAAAGATGGTTCTTACATCAGATTCGACGAGAATGCTGCAGTAATTATAAAAGATGACAAAAACCCAAGAGGAACTCGTATTTTTGGACCTGTAGCCAGAGAACTTCGTGAGAAACAGTTTATGAAAATTGTTTCCCTGGCTCCGGAAGTACTGTAAGGAGGTTCGAATATGTCAACAATGAAGATCAAGAAAGGTGATACTGTTAAAGTAATCGCCGGAAAAGACAAAGACAAAGAAGGCAAAGTAATCGCTGTTAATAAAAAAGACGGAACTGTCCTTGTGGAAAATGTTAACATGAGAACAAAACATACAAAACCGAGCGCTTCCAATCCGGAAGGTGGAATCATCCATCAGGAAGGACCGATCGATGCGTCCAACGTAATGTATGTGCACAAGGGAGAAGCCACAAGAGTTGGTTTTAAACTTGAAGGAGACAAGAAAGTTCGTTTTGCTAAATCAACAGGCGAAGTGATTGATTAATTCGAGGAAGGAGGTCCAGAGCTTTGAGTAGACTGAAAGAACAGTACCAGAATGAGATCGTTGATGCAATGATCAAGAAATTTGGTTATAAGAATATTATGGAAGTGCCAAAACTCGATAAAGTTGTAATCAACATGGGTGTTGGCGAAGCAAAAGATAATGCAAAAGCATTAGACTCAGCAGTAGCTGATATGGAAAAAATTACCGGACAGAAAGCGGTTCTTACAAGAGCTAAGAAATCTGTTGCTAACTTCAAAATCCGTGAAGGTATGGCAATTGGATGCAAGGTTACATTAAGAGGCGAGAAGATGTATGAATTCGTTGATCGTCTGATCAACCTTGCACTGCCGCGAGTTCGTGACTTTAGAGGAGTTAACCCGAACGCATTTGACGGAAGAGGAAATTACGCTCTTGGAATCAAAGAGCAGCTGATCTTCCCTGAAATCGAGTACGATAAAGTGGATAAAGTAAGAGGTATGGATGTTATCTTCGTTACAACTGCAAGAACTGACGAAGAAGCTCGTGAATTATTAACACAGTTCAACATGCCATTCACAAAGTAAGGAGGAAATTTTCATGGCAAAGACAGCAATGAAACTGAAACAGCAGCGCAAACAGAAATTCTCTACAAGAGAATACAATCGCTGCAGAATCTGCGGACGTCCACATGCATATTTAAGAAAATATGGAATCTGCCGTGTATGCTTCCGTGAACTGGCATACAAGGGTGAAATTCCGGGCGTTAAGAAAGCAAGTTGGTAGAAAAGGAGGACAATCCAGATGACTATGAGTGATCCAATTGCAGATATGCTTACAAGAATCCGTAATGCAAATACTGCAAAACATGATACAGTTGATGTTCCGGCATCTAAAATGAAAATCGCTATTGCAGATATTCTTCTGAATGAGGGATATATTGCAAAATACGATATCGTAGAAGAAGGCAGCTTCAACACAATCCGCATCACATTAAAATACGGTGCAGATAAAAATGAGAAAGTTATTTCTGGTCTGAAGAAAATCTCTAAACCGGGTCTTCGCGTTTACGCTGGTAAAGACGAACTCCCGAAGGTACTCGGAGGACTTGGAACAGCTATTATTTCTACAAATCAGGGAGTCATTACTGATAAAGAAGCAAGAAAACTTGGCGTAGGCGGAGAAGTTCTTTGCTTTATCTGGTAATATAAAGTAGCAACTGAAAACAGAATGAGCACAGCACTCATTCCGAGAATGTAAGTGTAGGAGGTAAAAGGCATGTCACGTATTGGAAGACATCCGGTAGCGATCCCGGCAGGTGTAACTGTTGAAATCGCAGAGAATAATGTAGTGACCGTTACAGGTCCAAAAGGAACTCTCGTTAGAGAACTTCCGGTTGAAATGGAAATCAAAAAAGAAGGCGACGAAGTTGTAGTAACAAGACCGAATGACTTAAAGAAGATGAAATCTTTACATGGTCTTACAAGAACTCTTATTAATAACATGGTGATTGGTGTAACAGAAGGTTATCAGAAAGTTCTTGAGATCAACGGTGTTGGTTACAGAGCAGCAAAATCTGGAAATAAATTAACATTGAGTTTGGGATACTCTCACCCGGTTGAGATGGAAGATCCAGAAGGAATTGAAACGGTTCTTGAAGGACAGAACAAAATCATCGTTAAGGGAATTAGCAAAGAAAAAGTTGGCCAGTATGCAGCTGAAATCAGAGATAAGAGAAGACCGGAACCTTACAAAGGTAAAGGTATCAAATATGCTGATGAAGTTATTAGACGTAAAGTTGGTAAGACTGGTAAAAAATAAGTAAGGAGAGTGTGAACAAATGGTTAGTAAAAAATCTAGAAGCGAAGTTCGTGAAAATAAGCATAGAAAATTACGCAACCGTTTCAGCGGAACAGCTGAAAGACCGCGTCTTGCTGTGTTTAGAAGTAATAATCATATGTATGCTCAGATCATTGACGATACTGTTGGAAATACTCTTGTCTCAGCTTCCACTCTTCAGAAAGATGTAAAAGCTGAACTGGAAAAGACCAACAACGTTGAAGCAGCAGCATACCTTGGAACTGTTATTGCAAAGAAGGCATTGGAAAAAGGTATTACAACAGTTGTATTTGACAGAGGTGGATTCATCTACCACGGAAAAATTAAAGCATTAGCAGACGCAGCTAGAGAAGCTGGTTTGAATTTCTAGTAAGGAGGCGCACACATGAAACAGGAACGTATTGATGCTAAACAGTTAGAACTTACCGAAAAAGTAGTATCAATTAAACGTGTTACCAAAGTTGTTAAGGGTGGTCGTAACATGAGATTCACAGCTTTAGTAGTTGTCGGAGATGGAAACGGCCATGTTGGTGCAGGTTTAGGAAAGGCAGCAGAAATTCCGGAAGCGATCCGCAAAGGAAAAGAAGATGCCATGAAGAAACTC
Source organism: Bariatricus sp. HCP28S3_A7 (assembly GCF_052066375.1). Taxonomy (NCBI): domain Bacteria; kingdom Bacillati; phylum Bacillota; class Clostridia; order Lachnospirales; family Lachnospiraceae; genus Bariatricus; species Bariatricus sp. HCP28S3_A7. The sequence goes on along the minus strand of NZ_JBQHSG010000009.1, from coordinate 56,904 downwards.
ATCACAGTAACATTAGATGAAAATGAAAGTATTACACATGACTATATCGGAAAATTCGGAAGTGCTTCTGTACTTCTGAAGAAAGCTCCGGAAGGTACCGGTGTTATCGCTGGTGGACCGGCTCGTGCCGTTATCGAGCTTGCCGGAATCAAGAACATTCGTACAAAATCTCTTGGTTCAAACAATAAGCAGAATGTAGTACTTGCTACAATCAATGGTTTAAGTGAACTGAAAGCTCCAGAAAAAGTAGCTAAACTTCGCGGAAAATCTGTTGAAGAGATTTTAGGCTAAGGAGGAGATTACAGATGGCAAATTTGAAAATCACATTAGTGAAATCTACAATCGGTGCTGTTCCGAAACATAAAAAAACAGTAGAAGCTTTAGGGCTGAGAAAAGTAAATAAAACAGTTGTATTGCCGGATAATGCTGCAGTCAGAGGAATGGTGCAGCAGGTAAGACATCTGGTAAAAGTTGAAGAAGAAGCATAAATCTTATAGATAAGGAGGTGTCACAATGGACTTATCAAATTTAAGACCTGCTGACGGAGCAAAACATAGCGATAATTTCAGAAGAGGCCGTGGACACGGTTCAGGAAATGGTAAGACAGCCGGAAAAGGACACAAAGGTCAGAAAGCCCGTTCTGGAGCAACCAGACCAGGTTTCGAAGGTGGTCAGATGCCATTATACAGACGTATTCCTAAGAGAGGTTTCACATGCAGAAACTCTAAGACAATCGTAGGAATTAATGTCAGTGCTTTAGAAGTATTTGAAAATGATTCAGTTGTTTCCGTTGAGACTTTGATCGAAGCAGGAATCGTTAAGAATCCTAGAGATGGTGTTAAAATTCTTGGAAATGGAGAGTTAACCAAAAAGCTTACTGTTCAGGCAGATGCATTTAGTGCAGGTGCTGTAGAAAAGATTGAAGCAGTTGGTGGAAAAGCAGAGGTGATCTAATGCTACAGACATTCCGTAAGGCATTTCAAATTGAAGATATACGGAAAAAAATACTGTATACCCTTGCGATGTTGTTTGTAGTACGCCTCGGGTCACAACTCCCTACCCCGGGAGTTGACCCGAACTACATTAAGGATTTCTTTGCAAATCAGACCGGTGAAACATTTAATTTCTTTAATGCTTTCACCGGTGGTTCTTTTGAACAGATGTCCGTTTTCGCATTGAGTATTACACCGTATATTACTTCTTCCATTATCATGCAGCTCCTCACGATTGCAATTCCGAAATTGGAAGAGATGCAGAAAGAGGGAGAAGACGGAAGAAAGAAAATTGCTACGATTACACGTTATGTAACAGTTGGTCTGGCTCTGATTGAATCAACTGCCATGGCAGTTGGTTTTGGACGTCGGGGACTTCTGGAAGAATACAATTTTGTAAATGCAGCAATCGTAGTTCTGACACTGACAGCTGGTTCTGCATTCTTGATGTGGATAGGTGAGAGAATTACGGAGAAGGGCGTAGGAAACGGAATTTCTATCGTTCTTTTAATTAATATTCTGTCGCGTGTACCAAGTGATCTGACTACGTTGTATGAAACTTTTGTCAAAGGTAAAGGCCTTGCAAAAGGTGGGCTTGCGGCGTTTATCATTCTGGCAATTATTCTTGCACTTGTAGTGTTTACAGTTGTGCTGCAGGATGCAGAAAGAAGAATTCCGGTTCAGTATTCTCAGAAAGTACAGGGAAGAAGAAGTGTTGGCGGACAGTCAACAAATATTCCGCTTAAAGTAAATACAGCAGGAGTTATTCCGGTTATTTTTGCTTCATCTATTATGCAGTTTCCAATTGTAATTGCTTCTTTTTTAGGAAAAGGCAATGGAACTGGCATTGGAAGTGAAATACTTCGTGGATTAAATTCAGGAAACTGGTGTAACCCGTCTCATCTTCAATATTCATGGGGATTGATCGTATACATTGCATTGACAGTATTTTTTGCATATTTCTATACGAGCATTACATTTAACCCACTTGAAATTGCGAATAATATGAAGAAAAGCGGCGGATTTATTCCAGGTATTCGTCCTGGTAAGCCTACTGTAGATTATCTGACGAAGATTTTAAATTATATTATCTTTATCGGTGCGTGTGGTCTTGTAATTGTGCAGGTGATTCCGTTCTTCTTTAATGGAGTATTTGGAGCGCAGGTATCGTTCGGTGGAACATCTTTGATCATTATTATTGGTGTTGTACTTGAAACTGTGAAACAAATTGAATCACAGATGCTCGTACGAAACTATACAGGATTTTTAAATAACAAAGGAAATGCAATGAAGAACAGTTTCCTTGGATTTTAGAACACAGTGGCTCGTTGTTGTTTATCATTACATAATAGATAAATTGCAACGAGCTATTTGAACATGTTAAAAAAGGAGGTAGCAGTATGAAGATTATTATGTTAGGTGCTCCTGGAGCAGGAAAAGGAACTCAGGCTAAGAAAATAGCGGCAAAATATGGAATTCCGCATATTTCAACCGGAGATATTTTCAGGGCAAATATCAAAAACGGTACGGAACTTGGAAAGAAAGCAAAGACTTATATGGATCAGGGACTTCTCGTTCCGGACGAACTTGTTGTGGATCTTGTAGTAGATCGTGTCAATCAAGAAGATTGTGAGAATGGATATGTACTTGACGGTTTTCCGAGAACAATTCCTCAGGCAGAAGCACTGGATAAAGCGCTTGCTGCCCAGGGACAGAAAATGGATTATGCTATCGATGTAGATGTTCCGGATGAAAATATTGTTCGCCGCATGGGCGGAAGACGCGCCTGTGTGGGATGTGGCGCTACATATCATCTTGAATATGCACCGACCAGACAGGAAGGAATTTGTGATGTATGTGGCGGTGAATTAATTCTGCGTGATGATGATAAACCGGAGACTGTTCTGAAACGTCTTGGCGTATATCATGAACAGACACAGCCGCTGATCGAGTATTATACGAATCAAGGCATTTTAAAAACTGTAGATGGAACAGTAGATATGGAAGACGTATTTGCTGCCATTGTTTCTATCTTGGGAGAATAGCTCATGGCAATTACGATTAAATCAGAAAGAGAAATTGAACTGATGACCCAGGCCGGAAGGATTCTGGAAATCGTACATGAGGAGATGGAAAAAGCATTAAAGCCGGGAATGACAACACTGGACATTGATGCAATTGGAGAGGAAGTGATTCGCAGCTACGGCTGCGAACCTTCTTTCCTGAATTATAACGGGTATCCTGCATCTATCTGCGTATCGGTTAATGAAGAAGTTGTTCATGGAATTCCATCACGAAATCGGATCATTCAGGAGGGAGACATTGTAAGTCTGGATGCGGGACTTATTTATAAGGGGTATCATTCAGATGCGGCAAGGACGCATGCAGTAGGAGAAATCAGTGAAGAAGCAAAAAAACTGATCGAAGTGACCAGACAAAGCTTTTTTGAAGGAATAAAATATGCAAAAGAAGGCAATTATTTATTTGAGATTTCCGGTGCAATAGGAAGATATGCTGCCGGATTTGGTTATGGAGTAGTAAGGGAACTTTGCGGACACGGAATCGGAACCCACCTGCATGAAGATCCTGAAATCCCGAACTTTCCGATGATGAGACGCGGACCTAAATTAAAAGCCGGAATGACCCTTGCGATCGAGCCTATGATCAATCTTGGTACTGAGAAAGTCAGATGGCTGGATGATGATTGGACGGTTGTGACGCGAGATGGGAAGCTTTCGGCACATTATGAGAATACAGTGCTGATTACAAAGGGAGAGCCCATACTTTTGACACTTGGCGGCAAAATAAAGTAAGTCTGTGTAACATGATGAGGCGCGAAGATATGGAAAGATGGGAAGAAGGTATGCTTGCCAGGTCACTGGCGGGGCATGATAAAGAAAAAGTTTATGTCATTACTAAGATAGAAGATGCATATGTATATCTGTCAGACGGAAAAAACAGAAAAACAGATAATCCAAAAAAGAAAAAGAAAAAGCATGTGCAGCTTATTCGGATAAAACATGAAATTAATTCAGCAGATGATGAAAAAGTAAAAAGGATATTGAAAGAGTACAGCAAATCACTGACAGGAATGAAGGAGGAATCTTAATATGTCAAAGGCAGATGTAATTGAAATTGAAGGGACGGTTGTTGAAAAACTTCCAAACGCAATGTTTCAGGTAGAACTCGAAAATGGTCATCAGGTCCTGGCACATATCAGCGGAAAGCTTCGTATGAATTTTATTAAAATTTTACCGGGAGATAAAGTAACATTGGAACTTTCGCCATATGATTTATCAAAAGGAAGAATTATCTGGAGAGATAAGTAAAATAACTATTGACTTTATATTTTGTGTAATGCTATAATATTAGGCGAACTGCTGTCGGGTATTAATAGACAGTGGTGGGAAAATGCAAACTGGCAAGGTATGAAAGGAGGATTTGACATGAAGGTTAGATCATCAGTAAAACCGATTTGCGAAAAATGCAAAGTTATCAAGAGAAAAGGAAGCGTCAGAATTATCTGCGAAAATCCGAAACATAAACAGCGTCAGGGATAATGACGAATGTTTATAATGAATTAGGCGGCTGATAGCACGATACGCCTGGAAGTGTGTAGGGCGTTGGATGCTATTTCAAATATACAGGGAAACACCCCATCTGCCATAAAGCTAAAGCGGTGGTTTCAAGTATATTGCTTACAATACCGGCGGTCATTAGCCGATAGATCGGTTGCCGGAAAGGATGCGAATACCGACGCATCTGGGCTGGTATATCGGACAAGTCATGTAAGGTGAAGGAATGTCCGGTAGGGTGCTTTTGATAACGGGATACCCTCAGCCTCAATTTAAGACAGTATCAAAAAATGAATCAAATGGAGGAAATCACAAATGGCTCGTATTGCAGGTGTAGACTTACCAAGAGACAAACGTGTAGAAATCGGATTGACTTATATCTACGGAATCGGTAGAACAAGTTCAAACCGTATTCTTGCAGAAGCTGGAGTTAATCCAGATACCCGCTGCAGAGACTTAACAGATGACGAAGTTAAGAAAATCAGTGCAGTAATCGACGAAACTCAGATGGTAGAAGGTGATCTCCGCAGAGAGATCGCGCTGAACATCAAGAGACTTCAGGAAATCGGATGCTATAGAGGAATCCGTCACAGAAAAGGACTTCCTGTTCGTGGTCAGAAGACAAAGACGAATGCAAGAACAAGAAAAGGTCCGAAGAGAACAGTTGCAAACAAAAAGAAATAATTTGAGAAACAGATAACAGTATAATAGGAAAGTGTAGGTTAGTTTTATTATGGCTAAAAAAGTTACAAAAAAAGTGACAAAAAAACGTGTCAAGAAAAACGTTGAACGCGGACAGGCACATATCCAGTCATCTTTCAATAATACAATCGTTACTTTGACAGATGCTCAGGGAAATGCTTTATCATGGGCAAGTGCAGGTGGTCTGGGATTTAGAGGTTCAAGGAAATCTACTCCTTATGCAGCTCAGATGGCAGCAGAGACGGCAGCTAAAGCAGCTTTAGTTCATGGTCTTAAATCAGTAGATGTATTCGTAAAAGGACCTGGTTCAGGAAGAGAAGCAGCAATCCGTGCACTTCAGGCATGCGGAATTGATGTAACAAGCATCAGAGACGTAACACCGGTACCGCACAATGGATGCCGCCCACCGAAGAGAAGAAGAGTCTAGTCGAATTATTATAGGAGGATAAAGAGCATGGCAGTAAATAGAGTTCCGGTTCTGAAAAGATGCCGTTCATTAGGAATGGATCCGGTATATTTAGGAATTGATAAAAAGTCTAACAGACAGTTGAAAAGATCTAATAGAAAAATGAGCGAGTATGGTCTGCAGTTACGCGAGAAGCAGAAAGCTAAATTTATCTATGGTGTATTAGAGAAACCTTTCAGAAACTACTTTGAAAGAGCAGATCGTATGAAAGGTATGACAGGTGATAACCTGATGGTTCTTCTTGAATCAAGACTGGATAACGTAATTTTCCGTCTCGGATTTGCCAGAACAAGACGTGAAGCAAGACAGATTGTGGATCATAAGCATGTACTTGTGAATGGAAAACAGGTAAACATTCCATCATACCAGATCAAAGCCGGTGATGTTATCGAAATCAAAGAAGGAAAGAAGAGCCTTCAGAGATACAAAGACATTATGGAAGTGACTGCTGGACGCATGGTTCCGGATTGGCTTGAAGCAGATCCGGAAGCTTTAAAGGGAACGGTAAAAGAACTTCCGCTTCGCGAAGCAATTGATGTTCCGGTAGACGAAATGATGATTGTCGAGTTATATTCTAAATAAAACGCATTCATTTAAGAAGATGCAGTACTTAACGAACCTGATTTTCGGGTTCGTTAAGGTGCTGTTGAAAAGAATACCCGGCTATCCTGCAGGGAGGAGGGTCCGGGACAAAGCAACCCTCAACATTCAAAAACCCATAAGGAGGGACCAAAATAGTGTTTGATTTTAATAAACCAAATATTGAAATTACAGAAATTTCTGAAGATAAAAAATATGGCAGATTCGTAGTAGAACCTTTGGAAAGAGGATATGGTACGACGTTGGGTAACTCTTTGAGAAGAATTATGCTTTCTTCTTTACCGGGTGCAGCAATCAGCCAGATTAAAATCGACGGTGTACTGCATGAATTCAGCTCCATTCCTGGAGTTAAGGAAGATGTAACTGAAATCATCATGAATTTGAAATCCCTGGCAATCAAGAATACTTCCGAAACAGATGAACCGAAAACGGCTTATATTGAGTTTGAAGGTGAAGGTGTCGTAACGGGAGCAGATATTCAGGCTGATTCTGATATTGAAATCATGAATCCTGATACAGTGATTGCTACATTGAATGGCGGAACTGACAGCAAGCTTTACATGGAACTGACCATTACAAAGGGAAGGGGATATGTGGGCGCTGACAAGAATAAGACGGAAGATATGCCGATTGGCGTGATTCCGATTGATTCCATTTACACCCCGGTTGAACGTGTAAACCTTACAGTACAGAATACGCGTGTTGGCCAGATCACAGATTTTGATAAGCTTACGTTGGATGTATGGACTAATGGAACACTTTTGCCGGATGAAGCAGTCAGTCTGGCAGCAAAAGTACTCAATGAACATCTGAAATTATTTATTGATCTTTCTGAAGTAGCTCAGGCTGCAGAAGTTATGATTGAAAAAGAAGATGATGAAAAAGAAAAAGTACTTGAAATGAGTATTGATGAACTTGAACTTTCAGTACGTTCATACAATTGTCTGAAGAGAGCAGGTATCAATACGGTAGAAGAACTTACAAACAGAACGCCTGAAGATATGATGAAAGTTCGTAACCTCGGACGTAAATCACTCGAAGAAGTTCTGGCTAAATTAAAAGAACTTGGCTTGGAATTAAGTCAGGGAGAGGAATAGAGCATATGGCTCTGCCTTTCAGGTAACTATCTGGCTAGTAAGCCCGATGAAAGCATAACCAGATGGCATATCCCGGTAAGTCCAAAGAAGCACGTGATATGTCCCAAATAAATGGAGGATTAAGAAAATGGCAAAATATAGAAAACTTGGCAGAACATCAAGTCAGAGAAAAGCTTTATTAAGAAATCAGGTAACGATGTTACTTCAGCATGGAAAGATCAAAACAACAGAAGCTAAGGCAAAAGAAATCCGCAAGATTACAGAAGGCCTGATTGCTCTTGCTGTAAAAGAAAAAGATAATTATGAAGAAGTAACTATCAAAGCGAAAGTTGCAAGAAAAGACAAAGACGGAAAGAGAGTAAAAGAAGTTGTTGACGGTAAGAGAGTAACCGTTTACGATGAAGTTGAAAAGACAATCAAAAAGGATAATCCGTCACGACTTCATGCAAGACGTCAGATGCTCAAAGTTCTTTATCCTGTAACAGAAGTACCGACTGCTGCAGCAGGAAGAAGAAAAAATACGAAAGAAGTAGATCTTGTAGATAAACTGTTTACAGAAATTGCGCCGAAATATGCAGATCGTAATGGTGGATATACAAGAATTATTAAAATTGGACAGCGTAAAGGTGACGCTGCAATGGAAGTTCTTATCGAATTAGTATAGAACTTAACTATAAAAATGTGACCGCATATCATAATGATGTGCGGTCTTTTCAAATTTGAAATAATATTTGCGAAAGGGTGAACCTTGATGAAATGGAAAACAGCTGCTCTTATGACGGCAATATGTTTAGCCTTTGCAATTTCAAAAATTGGACTTGGATGCACTGGAGAACGAAGAAATGGAAGTGGACAGCAGGAAGAATTTGATTATCTAATAACGGTAGGAATGGTTCAGGGAGGAGAGGACTCTGCGTGGAAAGAGGCAAATACAGAATCTTTTCAATCAATCTTTACAGAGGAAAACGGATATAGATTTTTATTTAAGGATGCCGGAAATGATCAGGAAAAACAGATTGAGGCTATTCGTGCATTTGCGGAAGAAGGCGTGGACTATATTTTGTTGAATCCGGTTGCGGAAATGGGATGGGAAGAAGCACTGGAAGACGTAAAACGCGCTGGAAGTTCCGTTATTCTTGTCAATCAGCAGATTGATGAAAGCGATGCTTCCATGTATGAATGCTGGATTGGAAGTAACTATGAAGAACAAGGTAAACAGGCACTGAAATGGCTTGAAGATCATCTGGATAAAGAAGATAAAGCCGAGGACGAAGAAGAATTGGACATTGCGATGATTCAGGGGAGTATCGGTTCGCCGGAGCAAATGGAGAGAGCGGAAGGATATCAGAAAATACTCGGAAAGCATTCAAACTGGAGAATCGTAGGACAGCAAACAGCTGAAAATGATAGAACAACTGCAAAAGAAGTCATGTTGATGTTTCTTGAAAATGAGGATAAAATAGATGTTGTTATAGCGGAAAACGATCAAATGGCCATGGGCGTAATTGATGCACTGGGAGAAAAAAATATGAGTTCAGGATCGGACGGGGATGTCATTCTAATTTCTTTTGATGCGAGTAGAGAAGGCCTTGAAGCAGTGCAGGAAGGGAAAATCAATATATCTTTTGAATGTACACCTTTTCTAGCACCCAAAACAGCTGAAATTATTCAAAAATTAGAGGCAGGAATCAATATTGATAAAAAGCAATATGTGAAAGAAAGCTATTACGATATCAATAACGATCTTGAAGAAGTTATAGAAAAAAGATCATATTAAACTCTTTATTTCACATTCTTGACTACGAAGAACTGTATGCTTATAATAAAACTAGCTTGTAAAATCATTTTGAGTATGAAAAAAGGAGAATGTTAATATGAAAATAGGAGTTGCGAATGATCATTCTGCTGTTGACATGAAAAAACAGGTCGTCGAATACCTGGTTGAGAAAGGTTACGAAGTCATAAACTACGGAACAGATTCATATGAAAGCTGCAATTATCCCGAATACGGCGAAAAGATTGCGCATGCAGTTGTAAATGGAGAAGTTGAATTGGGAATTGCGATTTGCGGAACAGGTCTGGGAATTTCACTTGCTGCGAATAAAGTACATGGTATTCGGGCTGCCGTATGTTCGGAACCATATACAGCAAGAATGGCAAGAGAACATAATAATGCGAATATACTTGCATTTGGTGCAAGAGTCATTGGTATAGAGACTGCAAAGATGATTCTTGATGAGTGGCTGAATGCAGAATTCAAGGGCGGACGTCATCAGGATCGAGTGGATATGATCATGGCGATTGAAGAACGACAATAGAATAGTAGTTGATATAGGAATAGAATATAAAAACTAAGCTGCAGAGCATCTGGAAAATATAAGAGAGATGTTTTGTGGCTTTTTTAATAGAATTGTTTTGTATGTATGGATTAATACAGATTTTCTTAATAATATCATGTCAAGTAAAAAAACGTAGAAATAATACTATAGTTTTTGTACATATTTTGATGTATTGCCGCGAAAAAAATAAAATATGTATACATACAACTTATATACAAATAAATACAAGTTTAAAATTTGTACAAAAAGTTGTACTTGATTTTGTAATATATTACGTCTTGCTAAATGAAAAGTTGTGTTGTATATTAATACCATAAACAAAATTGATGAGACGGAAAACTATACAAATTCAACAAAAAATTTGTAATCCGCTCATTAAGAGAATTTAAAGGAGGAAAAGAAGCATGAAAAAGAGAATTCTCAGTGTAGCTCTTGTAGCAGTTATGGCACTTTCGCTTGCGTTTACAGGATGCGGTAACAAGTCTGAAGAAGGTGGAAGCGGAGACAGCGGAAGCAAGACGGAGAGCAATGGTAAAAAAGTAGGTGTGGCAATGCCGACTCAGAGCTCAGAGAGATGGATCAGAGACGGTAAGAACATGAAAGAAAAACTGGAGGGAATCGGATATGAAGTAGACCTTCAGTACGCAGAAGACGATGTTCAGGCACAGGTTTCTCAGATTGAGAACATGATTGCTAAAGGTGCTAATTGCCTGGTTGTTGCAGCTATCGACTCTTCAGCTCTGGTTAACGTACTTGCTCAGGCTAAGTCCAATGACATCCCGGTTATCGCTTATGACCGTCTGTTAATGGATACAGATGCAGTAAGCTACTATGCATCTTTCGATAATGAAGGTGTTGGTAGAAAGATTGGTGAATACATCGAAGAAAAAGCTGGACTTAAGACTGCCACAGAGCCTCAGACAATTGAATTCTTCATGGGATCTCCGGACGACAACAACGCAGTTCTTCTTCACAAAGGTGTTATGGGCGTCCTTCAGCAGTATCTTGACAATGGAATGCTTGTATGCAAATCAGGAAGAACATCATTCGAGGATACATGTATCTTAAGATGGTCTCAGGAAACAGCTCAGCAGAACTGTGAGAACTACTTATCAGGATTCTATGCAGACGAAGATCTTGACATCTGCTGCTCAGCATTTGATGGCTTCTCATATGGTATCAAAGCTGCTCTTGAAGGTGCTGGATATACTGAAGAAAACTGGCCAATCATCACAGGACAGGATGCAGAAGTTATGGCAGTTAAGAATATCATTGCTGGTAAACAGACAGCTACAATCTTCAAAGACACAGGACTTCTTGCAGAAAAATGTGTAACAATGGTTCAGGCAGTGCTTGAAGGAAAAGAACCGGAAATCAACGATACTGAAACATACGACAATGGCAAATTGGTTGTACCTTCTTACCTTTGCGAACCAGTAGCTCTTGATAAAGATAACTACAAAGAACTCGTAGTAGACAGTGGATACTACACAGAAGAAGAAATTCAGAACGCAGAATAATCTGAATAATGTTTAAGATAGGGCGGCGGCGATATTGCTGCCGCCCTGATTTTTGAAATCCTTATTACGAAGTAAAGTCCCTGGAAGTGATTCGGGGAACAGAAGAAACCTCAGGCATGAGCAGGGGGAGTTTGAGTTTGAAAACGAAGCCGCAAGGCTTTGGAAATATAAAAGAAAAGGAGCTGAGAAAATGTCTGATTACATTCTGGAAATGAACCATATCACCAAAGAATTCTCAGGCGTAAAGGCGTTGGACGATGTAAACCTTAAGGTTAAACGCGGTGAGATTCATGCACTTTGCGGTGAAAATGGTGCTGGAAAATCAACCTTGATGAATGTATTATCCGGTATCTATCCGTTCGGTACATATTCTGGTGATATCGTTTATAACGGAGAAATCGTGAAAAATCACAACATTAAGGACAGTGAGAAAAAAGGTATTGTAATTATTCATCAGGAACTTGCACTTAGCCCATATCTTTCTATCGCAGAAAACGTTTTTATGGGAAATGAGCAGACTTCTATGAAGGGAGTTATTGACTGGACACAGACGCATAATAAAGCCCAGGCAATGCTGGAAAAGGTTGGACTTTACAACGAAAATCTGGATGCGCCGATCAACACGTTGGGTGTAGGAAAGCAGCAGCTGATCGAGATTGCAAAAGCGCTTGCTAAAAAGGTTGATCTGTTGATTCTGGATGAACCGACTGCAGCATTGAATGATGAAGAAAGTGCACAGCTTTTGGAGATCATGCTGAAACTGAAAGAACAGGGAATTACATGTATCATCATCTCACACAAACTGAATGAGATCAGCTATGTCGCAGATGCTATCACTGTTATCCGTGATGGACACACGATTGAAACTCTTACAAAAGGAATTGATGATTTTTCAGAAGACCGTATCATTAAGGGAATGGTTGGCCGTGAGCTGACAAACCGTTATCCGGAAAGAAATCCGGAGGAATGCCCGATCGGAGATGTTGTCCTGGAAGTGAAAAACTGGAATGTATTCCATCCGGAAGATGCGAACCGTCAGGTACTGAAGAATGTGAATATTAAAGTTCGTGCAGGAGAGGTTGTAGGACTTGCTGGTCTGATGGGGGCAGGAAGAACTGAGTTCGCAATGAGTCTTTTCGGACGTGAGTATGGTCAGAAAATTTCCGGACAGATTTTTATGCACGGAAAAGAAGTTAAGATCAAGAATGTAAGAGATGCAATCGCTAATAAGATTGCATATACTTCTGAAGACAGAAAGACATATGGACTTGTATTGATCAATGACATTAAATGGAACATGACATTGGCTGCCCTTCGTGGATTCTTCTCTAAGAATGGTATTGTAAATGCCAATGAAGAAGTGCTTGCGGCAGAGAAATACAAAAAGCTCATTAACATCAAAGCAAACTCCATTGACCAGGCGGTTGGTTCCTTGTCAGGTGGTAACCAGCAGAAAGTAGTTTTGTCGAAATGGATGTTGACAGAGCCGGATGTACTGATTCTGGATGAACCTACCCGTGGTATTGACGTTGGTGCAAAATACGAGATTTATTGTGCAATTAATGATTTGGCAAAGGCTGGAAAAGCGGTCATCGTTATCTCTTCTGAAATGCCGGAAATCATTGGAACCTGTGATAGAACCTATGTACTGAACGAAGGACAGATCGCAGGAGAATTATCAAAAGAAGAGTTATCTCAGGAAAAGATTATGAAATGCATTATGCAGCATAATAACAGGAAAGGGGAATAACAATGGAGAAGAAAAAAACAGTTAATCTTGATTTAAAGCAATTCGGTATGGTATTTGCTTTGATTGCAATTTATATTATCTTTTATTTCATGACAGGTGGAATTAATGCAACACCTATGAATATGAACAACCTGATCATGCAGAACAGTTACGTTGTCATTCTTGCAACCGGTATGCTGCTTTGTGTATTAACTGGTAACGTTGACCTTGGTGTTGGTTCTTATGTCGCACTCTGTGGTGCAATTGCTGCAAAATTGGTAGTTGAAAATGGCATGAGCATTCCGCTTGCTTTCCTTATTACTATCCTTGTTGGAACTGCTTTTGGTGCATTTAACGGATTTTTTATTGCCTACCTTGATATCCCGCCATTCGTAGTTACTCTGGCAGGTATGCTTATTGGCCGTGGTCTTACATACACACTTCTTGAATCAAAGACAGTAGGACCGCTTCCGGATGCATATGTAAAGGTTGGTGCTGGTTTCTTTATTACAAATAAAATCCAGATGGGATCAGGTACACTTGATATCGTATGTATTATCGTTGCAATTGTTGCAACAGCCCTGATCATTTTATCAGAATTAAAATCTATTAAGACAAGACAGAAATACGGTCTTGCAATTGTTACTCCATGGCAGACAATTGTAAAACTTGCAATTATCATTGCAATCGTATGGTTCTTCTTCTACAAACTTGCAAGATACAATGGTATTCCAATTGTGCTCATTATTATGGCTGTTATTGTTGGTATTTACCATTTCATTACAAGTAAGACGGTACCGGGTCGTCAGATTTATGCATTGGGTGGTAATGCAAAGGCTGCAAGACTTTCCGGTATTGATACCAGAAAAGTATTCTTCTGGGTATATACAAACATGGGATTCCTTGCAGCTATTGCTGGTATCGTATTATCAGCACGTAACGCATCCGCTACACCGAAGGCCGGCGACGGATTCGAGCTTGATGCGATCGCATCCTGCTACATCGGTGGTGCAGCGGCAGCCGGTGGTATCGGTACTGTAATCGGTGCTGTAGTCGGAGCATTCGTTATGGGTGTTTTGAACAATGGTATGTTCTTGATCGGACTTTCTACAGACCTTCAGAAAGTAGTAAAAGGTCTTGTACTTCTTGGAGCTGTAACATTCGATATACTTTCTAACAAGAAGAAAAAATAATTATTAAGATGAATGTCGGGCGAAGCTTGTCTGGGCTTCGCCCTGATACAAAGGGGGACAGATAACTATGGAAGAGTTACTGGCCAAATATGAAGAAATCTTAAGGTGGCTGAAAATGCGTTTGGAAAGCGGAGAATTGAAGCCCGGTGATCGCGTAGAATCGGAACATCAATTGTGCGCACATTTTCGTGTGAGCCGTCAGACAGTTCGCCATGCAATTGCACTTCTGGAAGAAGAAGGCATTGTGGAGAGGCGAAGAGGAAGTGGTACCTATATCAAAGCCACAGTAAATGTACAAGAAAAAGAAGAAAAAACCATGCAGGTTGCTGTTATGACAACCTATGTTCAGAAATATATTTTTTCTTCTATTATACAACAGATTGAGAATGAGTTATCCCGCGCGGGATATGGTTTGCAGATTTCTTTTACGAACAATGCGGTCGAAAAAGAAAGGTTTGTTTTGAAAAATATTTTGGAAAAGAATATGGTGGACGGCCTGATCGCTGAGACGACCAAGAGCGGACTTCCCAATCCAAATTTAGATATATACAGAAAAATTATGAATAAAGGAATCCCGGTTCTTTTTATTAATAGTTATTATCCGGGACTTGATATTCCGCATGTATCTTTGAATGATAAACTGGCAGGAAAGATGGTCACCAATCATCTCCTTAAGTGCGGACATCGTAATATCGGTGCGATTTTCAAGGCTGATGACGGGCAGGGACACCACAGATATGCCGGATATGTGGAAGCGTTGATGGAGGCAGACATCAAAATTAAAGGAATGCAGGTAATCTGGATCGATACGGAAGAAGTCAGACATATGAAGGAAGATGCAGGGTGGATCCTCAGACGATTGCAAGGATGTACTGCGTGTGTGTGCTACAATGATGAAGTGGCAACGAAGTTGGTTGCGGTCTGTCTCGAGCAGGGGATCCGGGTTCCGGAGGATTTGTCTATCATCGGAATTGATGATTCGGATCTGGCAAATTATTGTGAAGTTCCGCTTACTTCTGCAAAAAATCCAGTAAGAGATCTGGGTAAAATAGCAGCATTGGAAATGCTTGAAATGATGAAAGGAATGCCGGTACCAAAAGTGACTGAATTGGATCCTGAAATTGTGAATCGTAATTCAGTACGCCTGAGAGATGGATTTTAGAAGTTTAAAAGATTGAGAAGACGCAGGTCTTTCAAATAAAAAAAGAAAGGGAAAGGTGTTAACGCTATGAGTGATGTAAAGAATGCCATTTTAAATGGGAAAACCTCATTGGGAATTGAATTTGGTTCGACCCGTATTAAGGCAGTTCTGGTGGGGGAGGATAATGCACCGATTGCTTCCGGAAGCCATGAATGGGAAAACAGATATGTGGATGGAGTCTGGACCTACACGCTGGAGGATATATGGACCGGACTGCAGGATTGTTACAAGAATCTGACAGAGGATGTAAAGAAACAGTATGGAGTTGCTTTGGAGACTGTTGGCGCTATTGGATTCAGTGCAATGATGCATGGATATATGGCATTTGACAAGGACGGTGAACTTCTTGTTCCGTTCCGTACCTGGAGAAATACAATTACCGGTCCGGCTTCAGAAGAGTTGACGAAGTTATTTGATTTCCATATTCCGCAGAGATGGAGTATCGCTCATTTGTATCAGGCAATATTAAATGGTGAAGAACACGTAAAGGATGTAACATTCTTTACAACACTTGCCGGGTATATTCACTGGCAGCTTACAGGCGAGAAGGTACTCGGAGTTGGAGAAGCTTCCGGTATGTTCCCGATTGATATCGCTACCAGAAACTGGAATGAGAGAATGGTTGCATCGTTCGATGAGTTGGTTGCACCAAAAGGCTATCCGTGGAAATTGGAAGAAATTTTACCTAAGGTACTTCTTGCCGGTGAAAAAGCAGGTGCTCTTACCGAAAAAGGTGCGAAACTTCTGGATCCTACCGGAACACTGAAAGCCGGAATTCCGGTATGCCCGCCGGAAGGCGATGCGGGAACCGGTATGGTTGCTACAAACAGCGTGAAGGTACGCACAGGAAATGTTTCTGCCGGTACCAGTGTATTCGGAATGGTAGTTCTGGAGAAAGAACTTCAAAAAGTCCACGATGAAATTGATCTGGTGACGACTCCGGCAGGTGATCTTGTGGCAATGGTTCATTGCAACAACTGTACGTCTGACCTGAATGCATGGGTAGGAATTTTCAAGGAATTTGCTGAAGCATTTGGAATGGAAGTGGATATGAATAAACTGTTTGGTACACTTTATAACAAGGCTTTGGAAGGTGATGCTGATTGTGGCGGACTTCTGGCATACAATTATTTCTCAGGCGAGCACATTACAGGATTTGAAGAGGGACGCCCGTTATTCGTGCGTACACCGGACAGCAAGTTTAATCTGGCAAATTTCATGAGAGTAAATCTGTTTGCTTCTCTTGGAGTCCTGAAAACAGGAATGGATATTCTCCTGAAAGAAGAGGGAGTGAAGCTGGATGAAATCCTCGGCCACGGCGGACTTTTCAAGACAAAAGGCGTAGGACAGGGAATCCTTGCGGCAGCTCTTAATACGCCTGTTTCTGTTATGGAAACTGCAGGAGAAGGCGGTGCCTGGGGAATTGCTCTTCTGGCTTCTTACATGCTCAATAAGGAAGAAGGAGAAGCTCTGGATGCTTATCTTGCCAATAAAGTATTTGCTGGTCAGGCAGGAAGCAGAATGGAACCGAATCCAAAGGATGTAGAAGGCTTTGATGTATTCAGCAAGAGATACCTTGAAGGGCTTCCAATTGAAAGAGCAGCCGTTGACTCTCTGAAATAATATATTTTAAATGAGGAGGCGTAAAAGTGTTAGAACAACTGAAAAAAGAAGTATATGAGGCCAATATGTTACTGCCAAAATACGGTCTTGTAACATTTACATGGGGTAATGTAAGTGGAATAGACCGTGAAAGCGGGCTGTTCGTAATTAAGCCAAGTGGTGTGGAGTATGATAAACTGACCCCGGAAGATATGGTAGTCATGGATCTGGAAGGTAATAAAGTAGAAGGTCATTACAATCCTTCTTCTGATACAGCAACTCATCTGGAGCTTTATAAAGCGTTCCCGGATATGGGAGGAATTGTTCATACACATTCACCTTGGGCGACAAGCTGGGCTCAGGCAGGAAGAGGAATTCCTTGCTATGGAACGACTCATGCAGATTATATGTATGGAGAAATCCCGTGTGTTCGTAATCTGACCAAAGAAGAAATCGATGAAGCCTACGAAAAAAATACAGGCCTTCTAATCGTAGAACATTTTAAAGGAACAGAATACATGGCAATGCCGGCAGTACTCTGCAAAAACCATGGACCATTTTCGTGGGGGAAAGATGCACACGAAGCCGTACATAATGCGGTAGTATTGGAAGAAGTAGCAAAAATGGCAGCACGCTGTGAGATGATCAATCCGGATGTGAAACCGGCACCGCAGGAACTGCAAGACAAGCACTACTACAGAAAGCATGGTGCAAATGCCTACTACGGACAATAAACAAATAACAAATTTATGAACACGTGCCAAGCGTGTCGGAACTTTCTGAAAAATGAACAAAAAGGAGATTAATATTATGTTAGCATGCAAAGATTACAAATTTTGGTTTTGTACAGGTTCTCAGGATTTATATGGAGATGAATGCCTTGCACATGTAGCTGAGCATTCAAAAATTATTGTAAAGGCTTTAAATGATTCCGGAATTCTTCCATATGAAATCATCTGGAAACCAACCTTAATCACAAATGAAGTGATCAGAAAGACATTTAATGAAGCAAATACAGATGAAAATTGTGCGGGCGTTATTACATGGTGCCATACTTTCTCGCCGGCAAAATCATGGATTTTAGGTCTGAAAGAGCTCAGAAAACCGTTGCTTCATCTTCATACACAGTTCAATCGTGAAATCCCATATGATACGATTGATATGGATTTCATGAATGAGAACCAGGCTGCCCATGGAGACCGTGAATTCGGACATATTTTCACACGTCTGAACAAGAGCCGTAAAGTAATTATGGGATACTGGGAAGATAAGGATACACAGGAAAGAATCGCATCCTGGATGAGAACTGCAATTGGTGTTATTGAAAGCAGTCATGTTCGTGTAATGCGTATTGCAGATAACATGAGAAATGTAGCTGTAACAGAAGGTGATAAAGTAGAAGCGCAGATTAAGTTCGGTTGGGAAATTGATGCTTATCCGGTAAATGAAATTGCCGATGCCGTAAAAGATGTTGCACAGGGCGATATCGATGCATTGGTTGAAGAATACTATGATAAATATGAGATCCTTCTGGAAGGAAGAGATGAAGCTGAGTTCAGAAAACATGTAGCAGTACAGGCTCAGATTGAAGTGGGATTTGAGAAATTCCTGGAAGAGAAAAACTATCAGGCAATCGTTACACATTTTGGTGATCTGGGGGCTCTTCAGCAGTTACCGGGACTTGCAATTCAGAGATTGATGGAAAAAGGTTATGGATTTGGAGCGGAAGGTGACTGGAAGACCGCCGCTATGGTTCGTATCATGAAGATCATGACTCAGGGAATGAAGAACGCAAAAGGAACTTCTTTCATGGAAGATTATACCTACAATCTAGTTCCGGGAAAAGAAGGTATTCTGCAGGCTCACATGCTTGAGGTTTGCCCGACAATTGCAGATGGCCCGATCAGCATCAAATGTCAGCCGCTTTCTATGGGCAATAGAGAGGATCCGGCACGTCTTGTATTTACTTCAAAGACTGGTCCGGCTGTTGCAACATCACTCATTGACCTTGGCGACAGATTCCGCTTGATCATCAATGACGTAGAGTGCAAGAAAGTTGAAAAACCGATGCCGAAGCTTCCGGTTGCAACTGCATTCTGGACACCGCAGCCGAATCTGAAGACAGGTGCTGAAGCATGGATTCTTGCAGGTGGAGCACATCATACTGCATTCTCTTATGACCTGACTGCTGAGCAGATGGGAGACTGGGCAGAAGCAATGGGTATCGAGGCTGTTTACATTGATAAGGATACAACGATCAGAAACTTCAAGAATGAATTAATGTGGAATGAAGCTGCATTTAGAAAATAAGACGAAGATTTTGAAAGACGGATTATAAGTTGAAAATATCCAAAGAAAAAAGGAGTGGCATGATGCCACTCCTTTTTAAGTTTGCGCGCCATGGGCGCGCTCTAACGGGTGAAAGTCGTGTGTTCTGCAAGCTGTTATCAGCTTGCCAGTGAAAGCCTGGTCAAGGTAATCGCCAGTGAGCCTTGTAGCGAACCTCCAATGCCTTTGGGTGACCGATTGTGTTGAAGCGAGGTATGCCTGTGAGAAACAGGTGCAAAATAGCAGTCCGTAACATAAAGTGAATCCTGTAGCATCGTTACGTTAGCCCTGTAAGGGACAAGAGGGAGTCGAGTCACTGACTTTCTGACGAAGACCATGGAAGATGTGGAGATACTGGAGTACAGCATTGAAGAACCCTTCGGTGTAGAGGGAGCGGAATGTTATGAAAGTTGATAACGGAACAGAAGAGATCTCATACCATCATATAACCACAAGTATGTAACTGAGGATATAAGCACGCATGCGAAATTTCTCGGGAAGTGGTATGAGAAGTCGGAGGAGCCCATAGTATCTATGAACTATTGGTAAGAAAAACAATGGGAGAAAAGGGGCTCTGCTTTAATCAAGATTAACGGGAAGGTAAGGGATAGTGCATGCCAAATATTGGACAACAACACTCAATAGAAAAATCACGACAACTTCAACGTAATCTATACCTGGCAGCCAAAAAGGATAAGCAACGCAGATTTCATGCGTTGTATGACCGTATCTTTCGCCTGGATATTTTGTGGCGGGCATGGAAAGAAGTGCGAGAAAACAAGGGGAGCGCTGGGATTGACGGCATTACCTTTGAAATGATTGAGGAATACGGAGTAGAAGAATACTTGTTGGATATTCAAGAGGATTTGAAGAATAAGAAATACAGACCCAAGCCGGTAAAGAGAGTATACATTCCAAAACCGGATGGGAAGCAAAGACCATTGGGAATACCGACTATTAGAGACAGGATTGTGCAACAAGCCTGTAAGATAGTGATAGAACCTGTCTTTGAAGCAAACTTTCTAGATAGTTCTTATGGATTTCGCCCTAAAAGAGATGCAAAACAGGCTACAGAAAAAGTGAAAAAAGAATTGTATAAAAACTGGTATGTAGTAGACGCAGACATACAGGGATACTTCGAAAACATCAATCATGAAATACTACTGGGATTAATAAATCGTCGCATCAGTGATAGAAGGGTCATTAAGTTATGCAGACAGTGGTTACAAGCAGGAGTCATTGAAAATGGGAAATATTATCCAACGGAAAAAGGCTCACCGCAAGGAGGAGTCATTAGTCCGTTGTTAGCAAATATCTATCTTCATGTATTGGACTCCTACTGGGGAAAGCATAAGGAACTGGGCGTCATAGTCAGATATGCAGATGACTGTATCATCATGGTTGGAAGTGAAATGTCTGCAAATCGAGTAATGAGAAATATATCTCGTTTTATTGAAGAGAAACTAGGACTTAAAGTCAACGTGACAAAGAGCAAAGTAGACAGACCAAGTGGATTGAAATATCTCGGTTTTGGATTTTACTTTGATTCAAGAGCACACCAATACAAGGCAAAGCCACATGCAAAATCAGTTGAAAAGTTCAAGAAAAGGATGAAAATACTCACGCGTCGTAGTTGGGGCGTTAGCAACAGCTACAAAGTGGAGAAACTCAACCAACTCATCAGAGGGTGGATTAACTATTTCAAGATAGGAAGTATGAAAACACTCTGCAAAGAACTCGACGCAAACATTAGATTTCGATTGCGCAAGTGTATATGGAAGCATTGGAAGAACCCGCAAACAAGAGAACGTAACTTGATGAAGTTAGGAATAGATAAGAAAACAGCTCACAAAGCGGCTAACTGTAGCCGAGCATATGCACATGTATGCAGTTGTGGAGCAGTTAATATCGCTATAACAAACAAGAGACTAACCTCATTTGGATTAGTCTCCATGTTAGATTACTACACCGAAAGGTGTGTTACTTGTTAAATTGATTGAACCGCCGTGTACCGAACGGTACGCACGGTGGTGTGAGAGGTCGAGATTTCTCATTTAGAGAAATCTCTCCTACTCAATTTAAAAGAATACGTTTCCTCCTACAAGTACTCCGGCATGTCCACTCCAGGAAGCACGGAAGGAATAGCAGTCTTTAACAGCGGCGAGCCGCGCACCTCCAAGCGCATCCTGAGCAACCTGATAGCAGAGTGAAGCGGGACCTTTATTCAGTACCCGGTTCAGAGAGCCGTTCCAGGTAGGTGAGAACTGCCCCTTCTGGTAGATTACGCCGTAAAGTGTGTTGGGATAGCGATTGCTCTCCACGCGATTCATGACTACTGTGGCAACTGCGAGCAAAGCATCATAATCAGAGGATCCTGCCTCGCATTGAAGAAGAGCGGCAAATAAAACCAGATCATTTGTTTCGGCAGTGGTTGGCGGAACAATGATATTTCCGCTGCTGCCGGATGAATGCTGCTGTGACTGCTCTTTTTCTTTTAATGCGTCTTCCGCCGCAGCACGGGCTTCTTTGGCTTTTGCAAGTGCATCCGAGGAAGAGGCAAGTTCGCTGGACGTTGCTGAAATTGCAGAGTTTAATGCTTCTTTCTGATCATCCAGCTGGGTTTTCATCTTCTGGAGTTTTTCTTGTTCTTCTTTCAGTGAAACTTCTTTTGCTTTAACATTTTGATGTACTTCTTGTAATTCTTTAAGTTTTTCTCGGTCATATTCTGTGACATTTCGGACAAACTCTGTATTGTTTAAAAATTCCCCCATGCTTTGAGATGAGAATATAATTTCCAGAAGCGAAGTATTTCCAGCTTCATACATATATTTGATTCTCTTCTTCATTGCATCATACTGCATCTCTTCATTTACGCGGGCTGCGGCAAGATCGAGCTCCGCTTTCTTTACAGATGCATCTGTATCCTCAATTTTTGATGCGAGTTCTGAGATGTCCGAGCTTAAAGCATCCAGATCCTGATTTAAAGAGTTCAGCTTGTCTTCCAGATTAGAAGTCTGTTTTTCGAGACTCTCTACAGAATCTGTTGCGTAGATTACTGTATCGGCAGAGAATACAGTAATAGCGCAGGCAAGTGCAAGGCATGTCCTGGACAGCGCTTTTAACTTCTTTTTCATAACATATTTCCTTTCGTCAAAAATGAGTCTATAATATTATACTACAAATTGCTTTATTTAGCAAACTTTGTTATACTATGATATGAAAGTAAAAGAGCTGATATACAGGAAATTTTGAAAAATCGAGGAAAATGGAATAAAAATGAGTAAAATTAAAATGGTAGGTCTGGATTTGGATGGAACATTGCTGAATGACAGAAAAGAATTGACGGCGTATGCAAGGGATGTAATCTGCCGTGCTCTGGATGCGGGTGTAACTGTGCTTGTTGCAACGGGGAGACCGATTACAGGAATTCCAAAAGAATTGAAAGAGATACCGGGCATGCGTTATGCAGTGACTGCTAACGGAGGAAGAATTCTTGATATGCAGTATCAAAAGATACTTTATGAGAATCTTGTGCCATATGAAGATGCGATTCGGGTAGTGAAGATATTTGAAGAATATGACACAATGCGAGAGATTTATTTTGACGGGCAGGGATATGTGCAGGCGGATGAACTTGCAAAAATTGACCGGTATATCCTATCAAAACCGATGGCCGATTATATACGAAATACCCGTATCGTTGTTCCGAATCTTTGGGAGAAGATCATAGAAATGGATGGTCATGGCATGGATAAAGTGCACGCTTTATTTGCGAATACAGAGGAACAGAAGGCCGCGGCAAAGCGGATTGAAGATTGTGCTGATTCTCTTTCTATCAGCAGTTCTTTGGGAAGGAATCTGGAAATCAATGCGAAAGGAGTTAATAAGGGTGCAGGACTGCTTCGACTGGGAGAACTATTGAAAATTAAGGCGGAAGAAATAATGGCATGTGGCGACGGCAGCAATGATCTCGAAATGATTCGTATGGCGGGAGTAGGAGTTGCCATGGAAAACGGAACAAATGAGGTAAAGAATGCTGCTGACTACATTACGGAATCGAATGAAGAAGACGGAGCGGCAAAAGCGATTGAAAAAATCGTCCTGGAGCAGGTAATACCGAAGGATGTTTTTCATAGAATAAAATAAATACTGTGAGAGAAAAGAGGAAAAAAGATGTTGAATATTTTAATTGCAATTATTTTGGGTATTGTTGAAGGAATTACGGAGTGGCTTCCGATCAGCAGTACCGGACATATGATTCTTGTAGAGCAATTTCTTCATATGTCTGTATCTGATGAGTTTATGGAGATGTTCCGGGTGGTAATTCAGCTCGGAGCTATCATGGCGGTTGTGGTGTTATATTTCCATAAACTGAATCCGTTTTCGAAACGGAAGACGGCCAAACAAAGGCAGAATACACTGAATCTTTGGTCTAAGATTATTGTTTCTTGTATTCCTGCAGCTATTATCGGTTTCCTGTTTGATGATGTCCTGGATAAGTATTTGTATAATTATGTAGTCGTTTCGATTATGCTTATTGTTTATGGTATTGCGTTTATTGTGATTGAGAAGAGAAATGCACATGTGCGTCCGATTATTACGAAACTTTCGGAACTCCCATATACGGTAGCTCTTTACATAGGATTATTTCAGGTACTTGCGATGATTCCGGGTACTTCCCGTTCCGGTGCTACGATTCTGGGAGGACTTCTTCTTGGTACATCCAGGTATGTTGCAGCAGAATTTACATTTTATCTTGCGATTCCGGTCATGTTTGGGGCGAGTGCGCTTAAAATGATTAAGTTCGGACTGCATTACTCGGCAATGGAAGTGGCAATTCTTATCACGGGATGTCTGGTTGCGTTCTTTGTATCTGTTTTTGCTATCAAGTTTCTGATGTCTTATATCAAGAAGCATGATTTCAAAGTGTTCGGATATTACAGGATTGCACTCGGTGTGCTGGTGTTACTTTATTTTATTATCTGGGGCTAAGTGTGACGGATAAAAAACTATAATTCTGCATATTGAACAGAAAAAAGTGGTTGTTTATGCATATAAATGTATAAATAACCACTTTACTTTTAGAAAAAAAGTGATACAATAATACCAATGCGAAGTGTCTATGATAGAATGGAGGAAAAGATTATGAAAATGAAAAAATTAGTAAGTCTTGCGCTTGTCCTTACCTGCGCTTTGACGATGACAGCTTGTGGATCTAAAAAAGAAGAAAATAACGGAGAAACAAAAGAAGAGACCGAAACCCTGATTATGGCTACAAATGCTGAATTCCCACCGTATGAATATTATGAAGGTGATGATATTGTGGGAATCGATGCAGAATTTGCAGCAGCGATTGCCGAAAAACTCGGGATGGAACTGAAGATTGAAGATATGGCATTCGATTCTATTCTGTCTGCTGTACAGAGCGGTAAAGCAGATCTTGGTGTTGCAGGCATCACGGTAGATGATACGAGAAAGAAACAGGTAGATTTTACAGACACATATTATACCGGACGCCAGGTTATTATTGTTACGGAAGGAAGTACGATTGCTTCTCCGGATGACCTTGCAGGAGATAAGATCAAGATCGGTGTTCAGCAGGGGACAACCGGTGATATTTATGCAACAGATGATTATGGTGATGAACATATCGAGCGTTACAACAAAGGTATGGAAGCAGTACAGGCTCTGGCGCAGGGAAAAGTAGATGCTGTGATTATCGACGACCAGCCGGCAAAGACTTTCGCAGAACAGGTGGAAGGTTTGAAAATACTGGAAACAGAGTATGTGGAAGAAGATTATGCAATGGCAGTAAAAAAAGGAAACGATGAGCTCCTTGAAAAGGTAAATGCTGCGATTAAAGAATTAAAAGAAGACGGAACTTTTGATGAAATTATTTCAAAATATATCACAGATTAGTGGATAGACAGATTGGCGGGAACCATGATGGGTAGTTTACAAGAACGTTTTTATACGAATTTTATAGAAGACAGCAGATGGCATTATATCGCAGATGGACTGAAGGTTACATTAGTTGTAACCTTCTGTGCTGTAATAATCGGTGTGGTATTGGGATTCCTTCTTGCCATTGTACGTTCGACATATGATAAAACCGGACGCATGAAAATACTGAATGCTCTTTGCCAGGCATATATTACGGTGATTCGTGGCACGCCGGTAGTTGTGCAGCTTTTGATTATTTATTTTGTTATTTTTGGAAGCGCAAGAGATATAAGCAAAGAACTGGTTGCAATTCTTGCATTTGGAATGAACTCCAGTGCGTATGTGGCTGAGATCTTCCGTTCAGGAATCATGTCTGTCGATAACGGACAGTTTGAAGCCGGACGAAGCCTGGGATTTAATTACCGGCAGACAATGTTTTACATTATTATGCCGCAGGCATTTAAGAATGTACTACCGGCGCTCGGAAATGAATTTATTGTTCTGCTTAAGGAAACTTCGGTTTCCGGATATATCGCTCTTCAGGATCTGACGAAGGGCGGCGACATTATCAGAAGCCGTACATTCGATGCATTCATGCCGTTGATGGCAGTGGCGCTGATCTATCTGATTATGGTGATGATCTTCACGAAACTCGTGAGTCTGCTGGAGAGGAGGCTGAGAAACAGTGATCACTAATGGAGAAGTTTTAATCCGTGTTGAAGGTCTCCGCAAGAGCTTTGGCGATTTTTATGCACTAGATGGAATCAATGAAGAAATTAGAAAAGGTGAAGTGGTTGTGATCGTGGGGCCTTCGGGTTCGGGAAAATCTACATTTCTCCGTTCGTTGAATCTGCTTGAGGTCCCGACAGAAGGACACATTTATTTTGAAAATGTAGATATTACGGACAAGAATGTGGATCTGGACAAGCACCGTCAGAAGATGGGAATGGTATTTCAACATTTTAATCTTTTCCCACATAAAACGATTCTGGAAAATATTACACTTGCTCCGATCAAGCTTTTGAAAAAAAGCAAGGAGGAAGCAGAAACAAGAGCTATGGAGCTTTTGAAACTTGTTAATCTTGAAGAGAAAGCGAATTCTTATCCTTCCCAACTTTCAGGAGGGCAGAAACAGAGGATTGCAATTGTGCGTTCGCTGGCAATGGATCCGGATGTGATGCTGTTTGATGAACCGACTTCAGCTCTTGATCCTGAGATGGTAGGAGAGGTACTGGAACTTATGAAACAACTCGCCAGAGACGGCATGACTATGGTAGTCGTCACGCACGAGATGGGATTTGCGAAAGAAGTGGGAACGCGTGTTCTTTTTGTGGATGAAGGAAAAGTGAAAGAACAGGCTGAACCGGAAGAATTCTTTGAGCATCCGAAGGATGAACGTCTGAAAGAATTCCTGTCAAAAATCCTTTAGAATTCTGAAAATATATTTCATATGAGCGTTTTTTACTGCTGTCGGGAGGATTGTAGTGGTTCAGACAATCCTCCCGACAGTGATATCTCTGTGTATTACTCGTCGAAAATGCTTACAATCTCACCGTCAAGGATACGATTGGTATTCTTGACAGCACAGAAATTACCGCACATACTGCAGGTGTCTTCTTTTTCCGGTTTTGCCTCGGCACGGTAACGGCGGGCTTTTTCCGGATCCATGCTCAGTTCGAACATAGCTTCCCAGTCAAGGCGCTTTCTTGCTTCACTCATCTTGTAATCCCAATCAGCAGCTCCTGGAACTCCTTTGGCAATATCAGCAGCGTGGGCCGCTATTTTTGCTGCGATGATTCCTTCTTTTACATCGGCTGCGTTCGGAAGACGAAGATGTTCTGCAGGTGTTACGTAGCAGAGGAACGCAGCGCCGGCTGCAGCGGCGATTGCGCCTCCGATCGCAGAGGTTATATGATCATATCCCGGAGCAACGTCTGTTACAAGAGGTCCGAGCACGTAGAACGGAGCACCATGGCACAGTGTTTTCTGGATTTCCATATTTGCTGCAATCTGGTTCATCGGCATATGGCCAGGGCCTTCGATCATTACTTGAACGTCTTTCTCCCATGCACGTTTTGTCAGTTCTCCAAGCGTGATCAATTCTTCAATCTGTGCAGTGTCTGTAGCATCTGCAATACAGCCGGGACGGCATGCATCACCGAGACTCATAGTAATGTCATATTTCTGACAGATATCGAGAATTTCATCATAATGCTCATAGAACGGATTTTCCTTTCCGGTCATTTCCATCCAGGCGAACATGATAGATCCACCGCGGGAAACGATATTCATAAGACGTTTGTTCTGCTTAAAGCGGGCAGCAGTAGCACGATTCATTCCGCAGTGAATGGTCATAAAGTCCACACCGTCTTCTGCGTGCATGCGCACGATGTCCAGCCATTCTTCAGAAGTGATCTGGCCGAGGGCTTTATGATAATAAACGACAGCGTCGTAAATCGGCACAGTTCCGATCATAGCCGGACAGGTTTCTGTCAATTTGCGGCGGAAAGTACGGGTATCGCCGTAGGAACTGAGATCCATGATTGCTTCGGCACCCATATCAACTGCAGAACGGACTTTCTCATATTCCATATCCACATCTTTCCAGTCGCGGGATACGCCCAGATTTACATTGATCTTGGTGGTCAGCTTGGCTCCGACACCGCTCGGACTTAAGCTGGTATGTTTTTTATTGCATGGAATGATTACCTCTCCTTTTGCAATCAGTTTTCTTAAATCCTCCACATCCATATGCTCTTTCTGAGCAACAATTTCCATTTGTGGGGTAATGATGCCTTTTCGTGCGGCATTCATCTGTGTTGTGTAATTTGACATCTCGTTTTCCTCCTTGTTTTCAAATATGAAAATGGCGCCGGAGGTATCCGGCTTTGGTTACCTGAATAGGAAAACTCCTATTCACCGCGGCAGAAGGTGGTGCCCCCAATCGGTCGCGGTGGGTGCCTTATGGAATAAAGCTATTATAGAACAAAAAAACTGCGGTACACCAACCGGTATCGCAGTATAAAAGCAATTTGTTCCCTACGTTGGCATTATCCAAATCAGGTTATGGGTTAAAGCAATACAGCTTACTCTCAGCCTGCTTCTGCAAGCACCCCGTGTTTACTTGTCTATTGTAGCACTCTGATGGAGTGTAGTCAAGAGAAGGGGCGAACGAGGGATGGCATTTTGCATATATTAATAAGGAAAAGATTTCTTGTGAGGAAAAGAAATGCCGTATTCAATTATGCTGGATGCAGGACACGGTGGGGAAGAGCCGGGAGCAGTCTATATGGGACGACAGGAGAAAGATGATACTTTGAACCTTGTACTTGCTATTGGTGAGATTTTACAAAATAACGGAATTGATGTAGAATATACGAGAACAACGGATGTTTATGAGAGCCCATATCAGAAAGCGATGGAGGCAAATGAGGCAGGAGTGGATTTCTTCATATCAATACACCGAAATTCCAGTCCAATTCCGAACCAGTACATGGGAGTGGAGAGCCTTGTATATGATCTTTCCGGCATCAAATATGAGATGGCAAAAAATATCAATGCCCAACTGGAAACGGTAGGATTTGTTAATCTTGGAGTGCAGGCACGTCCTAATCTGGTGGTTCTTCGGAGAACGCAAATGCCGGCGGTTCTGGTGGAGGTCGGATTTATGAATTCAGATACGGACAACAAACTGTTTGACGAAAATTTTAATGATATTGCATCGGCGATTGCAGATGGGATCATGGATACATTGAATGTAGGAACGACCGGACAGACACAGCCGGATACAGAGCTGCGGGTACAGGTAGGGGCTTTTCGAAACAGTGTTTACGCAGAGAGATTGCTTAGGGAGTTGACAGAACAGGACTTCCCGGCATATATTGATGATAAGGGACAATTTGACAGGGTACAGGTGGGAAGATATCGGACACTGGATGAGGCGGCGACTATGGAGCGGCGACTGAAAATGGCGGGGTATCCTACGGTTATCGTGAGTATCCCGTTATAGAGTATGAAGCGTCTTAGAAGATCGATATACAAAGAAAAAGGATAAAATGTTAAAGCTGGAGGAAATAAATATGGCGGAAAAGTTGCAATTTCGTGAGAAACTGACAGGAATTCTGAAGATATGCGAATCAAAAGAAAATGTGGTTTTGAAAGAGGAGGTGGAGGCATTTTTTCAGGAAGATAACCTTACACCGGAACAGATGGAACTGGTATTTGATTATCTGTTGTCTCAGAGAGTTATTGTAAAGGGATACGTGAAAGCCGGGGGCAGCGTGATCGCTGCGTCCGGAAAGGAAGGAAATTCGGTATTCAGCAGTGAAGAAGAACAGTATCTGGCAGTATATGAGAAGGAACTACAGGTGATGAAAGGGGACGAGCCGTTTGCTGCGTTGCTGCCGAGAATTGTAGAGATGGCAAAAGAAATGCATCGCCCGGAAGTGTTTATTGGTGATCTGATACAAGAAGGAAATATGGGGATGATGTTGGCGGCAAGCCAGACGGAAGAAGAAGAAACGATGCTCCTTATGGCGCGTGAAAGCATGCAGGCCCTTCTGGAATCACAGACGGAGATGAAGCTTCAGGATCGCAAAATGGTAGAAAAGGTCAATAATCTGGATGAGCAGATTAAAAAGCTGACGGAAGAAATGGGGAGAAAGATCAGTGTAGACGAGTTGGTGGAGCTGATGGGAGTAAGCGAAGAAGAAATTGAAGATATTCTGCGGCTTGCAGGTGAATAAAAGTATGAAAAAAAGGTCCGTCAGGACCTTTTTTCATACTATATGATAAAATTATACACTTTCTTTGGAAGATGGCAGATAGAGATGGACTTTCTCAATCCGGTTTTTGTCCAATTTTTCAACAACCATCCGGATTCCGTCTTCGGTAGTGACTTCGTCATTTTCTTCAGGAAGTCGGTCAAGACGTTCAATAATAAAACCGCCTACGGAATCATAATCTTCAGATTCAAGATGCAGATCCAGGCTGTCATTCAGATCATCCAGATTGGTAGAACCTTCCACAATATATTCAAGCTCGTTTATGGCGACAATATTTTCTTCTTCATTCTCGTCATATTCATCGTGAATCTCTCCAACGATTTCTTCCAGAATGTCTTCTAATGTAATCAAACCGGCTGTTTCACCATATTCATCAAGGACGATGGCAATGTTGAAAGAAGCCTGACGCATTTCCACGAGAAGCTCGGAAATGTTTTTATATTCATATGTGAAATATGCCTCGCGAAGAATATCCTGTATGTGAAATTCCTTTTTGTTGTTGTCGAAAAGGAGTAAATCCTTCATATTAATGGTGCCTACTACGTTGTCTTTCGACTCGGAATATACCGGAAGACGTGTAAATTTGTCTTCGCGGAATAAGTGGATTAATTCCTCGTAAGTGCTGTTGACATCTGCAAAAGTTACATTAACTCTGGGAACCATAACGTCTTTTGCTTTAGCGTCTCCCAGATCAAATACATTGTAAATCATTTCTTTTTCTTCTGATTCAATCACGCCGTCCTCATGGCTGACATCGACGATCGTGCGCAGTTCTGTCTCTGTCATTGCATCATTTTTAGCATTCGGATCAACTTTCAGCAAGTATAATACTCCGTTCGATAAAATGTTAATCAAGAAAATGACCGGTGTCATCACCTTAATGAAAACGCGGATGAACGGTGCATAGAGCAGAGAAAACTTTTCGGCGTGGATGGTAGCCATTGTCTTTGGAGTAATCTCACCGAAAATCAAAATAAATACGGTCAGAAGAGCACTTGCGAATGCGACGGCTGATCCGCCGAGGCTATATGCCAGGGTCGTGGTCAAAGAGGCGGCTCCCAGGTTGACAATATTATTGCCGATCAAAATTGCACTCAGCATTTTACTGGAATTCTCTGTTATCTCCAGTACGGTGACCGCGCGCTTGTTGCCTTCATCTGCCAGGGCGCGCATCCGTATTTTGTTTACAGTTGTAAGTGCTGTCTCTGCGGAAGAAAAGAATCCGGAAAGAATCAGCAGAATGAATAAGATTATTATTTGCGTGACGTCACTCGAGTCCACAGTGTAAATCAACTCCTTTATAAATTGGTATTTGTTATCCAATATAACGCATTTTCGGGCATTTTGCAAGAGCGCATTGAACTCAAGGAAAATTTAGTGTATGATTAATAGGATTGAAAACGAAGAGAAGCAGGAGATTGACATGAAAAGTAAATTTGAAAATGAACTGTTTACACTAATAGATAAAGAAAGAATTCTAAAAGACGAACCAATGAAGAATCATACGACATTTCGGATTGGAGGTCCGGCGGATTATTTTGTAAGACCGAACAATGCAGAAGAAATCGCATTGATAATCGGACTTTGCAGACGGGAGAAAACTCCTTATTATATAGTAGGAAATGGGAGTAATCTTCTTGTGGGTGACAAAGGATGTCGTGGAGTGGTGATCCAGATTTTCAAATCGATGAATCAGATCGAAGTGTCGGACAATATGATTGCTGCGGGAGCAGGAAGCTCGCTGGCTCAGATTGCATCTGCTGCACTGGGAGCCGGATTGACCGGGTTTGAATTTGCTGCCGGGATTCCGGGTACCTTGGGAGGAGCTGTTGTCATGAATGCCGGTGCTTACGGAGGAGAGATGAAAGATGTACTGGTTTCTGTGGATGTCTTGACGAAGGAAGGTAAAATTCTTACTTTGCAGGCTGAAGAGTTGAAGCTGGGATATCGTACCAGTATTGTCCCGACGGAGGGGTATATTGTGCTGTCAGCCAGAATCGCTTTAAGCGGTGGGAAAAAAGATGAAATCAGGGCAAAAATGGAAGAACTCCGGGAAAAAAGGGTCACAAAACAACCGCTGGAATATCCGAGCGCGGGAAGTACATTTAAAAGACCGGAAGGCTACTTCGCCGGTAAACTGATCCAGGATACCGGATTGAAAGGATTTTCGGTCGGGGGTGCTCAAGTGTCAGAAAAACATTGTGGCTTTGTGATTAATACGGGGAATGCAACGGCAGCGGATGTGCAAAGCCTGATTGGAGAGGTGATTGACCGAGTCAGGAAAACGACAAACGTGACATTGGAGCCGGAAGTAAAACAGATTGGAGAGTTTTAGGATGAGATTCGTGATTGTGACGGGGATGTCAGGAGCGGGAAAGAGTACCACATTAAAAATGATGGAAGACATGGGATATTTTTGCGTGGATAATATGCCAATTCCGTTGATGTCAAAACTTACGGAACTGTTTATGGTGCCAAATGGAGAGATTAATAAAGTTGCGCTTGGACTTGATATCCGAAGCGGACAGAATCTGGATGAACTGGAAAATATCCTGAATGAGATGGATCTCGCTCAAATCCCGTATGAGATCCTGTTTTTAGAGGCACGGGATGAAACATTGATCAAACGATACAAAGAGACGAGAAGAAATCATCCGCTGGCTGGCGCGGGACGAGTAGAAAAGGGAATTGCATTAGAACGGCAGAAAGTGGGATTCCTGAAAAAACGCGCAAACTATATTCTGGATACCAGCAGGCTCCTTACGAGAGAATTAAAGGCAGAACTAAGTAAAATATTTGTTGAAAACCGTGAATATAAGAACCTTTATATTACCGTTTTGTCATTCGGATTTAAATACGGAATCCCAAATGATGCGGATCTGGTTTTTGATGTCAGGTTTCTTCCGAATCCGTATTATATAGACGAGCTTCGCCCGCAGAGTGGGAATGACAAGCCTGTTCAGGAGTATGTGATGAATAATGAGCTTGCCAGAGAATTTTTGGAGAAGCTGGTAGATATGGTTCAATTTTTGATGCCGAATTATGCGGCTGAAGGGAAGCATCAGCTAGTGATAGCAATTGGATGTACAGGAGGGAAACACCGTTCTGTTACAATTGCAAATGCTTTGTATGACAGATTGACTGTAACGGAAGAAGATTATGGATTAAAGAAGGAACACCGAGATCTGGCTAAAGATGCTGTGGTGAAAGCAAAGTAGGAGGAAAAATGTCGTTTTCGGGAAATGTAAAAGAAGAGCTTTCGCATCATTTGGGTAGTGCCAGGCATTGCCGTATCGCCGAAACTGCTGCAATCATCAGTATTTGCGGCGGGGTTATGATTGACAGTAGAGGCCGGTATTCTTTAAAAATTCATACAGAAAATCTGTCAGTTGCAAGAAAGTGCTTTACTTTATTAACAAAAACATTTAATATAAGAACTGATATCGCAATACGCACGAACCGTATGAAGGGAAGTGTGTCATATTATATCGTTGTAAAAGAGCATGATGCAGCACTCAGAATATTACAGGCGACGAAGTTGATCGATCAGTACGGAGAGGTTGAAGAAGAACTTTCTGTGGTGCGGAATATTGTAATTCAGGAGACGTGCTGCAAGCGAGCTTTTATAAGAGGCGCTTTTCTGGCATCTGGTTCCATGAGCGACCCGGAAAAGTCGTATCACTTTGAAATCGTATGCGCTACGAGAGAGAAGGCAGAGCAGATACAGAAGATTATGAAGTGCTTCGAACTGGATGGCAAGATCGTACTGCGGAAGAAATCTTTTGTAGTATACTTAAAAGAAGGTTCACAGATTGCGGATGTGCTTAACGTCATGGAGGCACATGTGGCATTGATGGAATTTGAGAATGTGCGCATCCTGAAAGATATGAGGAATACGGTGAACCGTAAGGTAAACTGTGAGACTGCGAATATCAATAAAACGGTTTCCGCTGCTGTTAAGCAGATCGATGATATAAGATATATACAGGAAACAAAAGGACTGGATAAGCTGCCGGAAGGATTGAAGGATATGGCCCTTACAAGACTTACATATCCGGAGGCATCTTTGAAGGAACTGGGAAGTCTGCTGACCCCGCCTGTTGGTAAGTCAGGTGTGAATCACAGATTGAGAAAATTAAGTGAAATGGCAGAAGAGTTAAGGGCAAAGCAAGGAGGAGCATTATGATTAAAAAACCGATAACGATTCAATTGTCAGAAGGATTAGATGCCAGACCGATTGCGCTTCTTGTTCAGGAAGCAAGTCAGTATTCAAGCACAGTGTACATAGAAGTTGCTGACAAGCAGGTCAACGCAAAGAGCATTATGGGCATGATGAGTTTACGGTTGACCCCAGGTGAAGAGATTACTGTTGTAGCCAACGGGGCAGATGAAGAGGAAGCAGCGAAAGGAATCGAAACATTTCTTGTCAATGTAAAGAATAAATAAGTAATCTGGAAAAGGCATGGATAGCCATGCCTTTTTTTAAATGTTTGCCCAACGTCTGTAGAAATGATTCGGCGGACTGCCTTGGGGTGGAGAGGAAGGGGAAATGGATCAGGAGGTGTCTGTATGAAAAAAGCATTATTCATTTATAATCCGAATGCAGGAAAAGAACTTTTGAAGCCGAAACTGTCGGATATTCTTGACATTATCGTAAAAGCAGGATATGAGGTGGTGGTCTATCCGACTCAGAGCTATAAAGATGCGTACAGAAAGGTTGTATCCTTTACTGAAAAATATGACAGGGTTATTTGCAGCGGAGGAGACGGAACGTTAGATGAAGTTGTGACCGGAATGATGGAGAGAACAGAAAAAGTGCCGATTGGATACATTCCTACCGGAACTACAAATGATTTTGCTAATAGCCTTCATATTCCGAAAGATTTGCTTCAGGCTGCAGATACTGCAGTCAGCGGAGCGGAGTTCGGATGTGATATCGGAAAATTTAATGACGATGTATTTGTGTATATTGCAGCTTTCGGCCTGTTTACGGATGTTTCTTACCAGACAAAACAGGAGATGAAGAACATTCTGGGGCATCTTGCATATCTTCTTGAAGGAATGACAAGGCTTTTTGATATTCCATCTTATAAAATCAAAGTATCGCATGACGGAGAGGAATTTGAGGATGAATTTATTTTCGGAATGGTAACAAATTCGCGTTCAGTCGGTGGATTTCGCAATATGATCGGGAAAAACGTCATATTTGATGATGGGGAATTTGAAGTAACACTGATTAAAACACCGAAAAATCCGATAGCACTTCAGGAAATTATAGCAGCGCTTCTGATTAGCCAGATCGATACGAAATATATGTATTCTTTTCGAACCAAGGAAATCCATTTTGAGTCAGTGGAAGAGATTCCATGGACATTGGACGGTGAATTCGGAGGAGAGCATGATGAAGTGAATATTTATAATTGTCAGCGCGGTCTGACTATTGTCGTGCCTGCAAAAAGTGTAAAAGATCTGTCTTTAGAAGGAAGAAAGAAAAAGGAGAAATAGCCTGCGAAAACGGGGAGTTTCGCTATTGAAACAGTAAAAAAAGTAAAAAAATAAAAAAAACACTTGTATATTAGTGGAAAATGAGATACAATAAGCAAGTGAGGTAAATCACCTGGCCCCCTGGTCAAGCGGTCAAGACGCGACCCTCTCACGGTCGAATCAGGGGTTCGATTCCCCTGGGGGTCAGCCTTTTTTAATGCCATCAGAGAAGTGGAGGAATGAAAATGTTAGTATCAGCAAAAGAGATGCTTCAGAAAGCAAAAGCTGGACATTATGCAGTAGGACAGTTTAATATCAACAATCTTGAGTGGACAAAAGCAATTTTAACTGCAGCAGAGGAAACAAAATCACCGGTTATTCTTGGTGTGTCTGAAGGTGCTGGAAAGTACATGTGCGGATACAAGACAGTTGTTGGTATGGTGAATGGTATGCTGGAAGAAATGAATATTACGGTTCCGGTAGCACTTCATCTGGATCACGGCAGCTATGACGGATGTATGAAATGTATCGAAGCAGGTTTCTCATCAGTTATGTTTGACGGTTCTCATTATCCGATTGAAGAGAATGTCGCAAAGACAAAAGAACTGGTAGCAATTTGTGCTGAAAAGGGATTGTCTCTTGAAGCAGAAGTTGGAGCTATCGGTGGAGAAGAAGATGGCGTTGTTGGTATGGGCGAATGCGCAGACCCGAACGAGTGCAAGATGGTTGCTGACCTTGGAGTAGATTTCCTTGCGGCTGGTATTGGTAATATCCATGGAAAATATCCGGCTAACTGGCAGGGGCTCAGCTTCGAAACTTTGGATGCAATCCAGCAGCTTACCGGAGATCTCCCGTTAGTGCTTCATGGCGGAACAGGTATTCCGGATGATATGATTAAGAGAGCAATTGATCTTGGTGTGTCTAAGATTAATGTTAATACAGAATGTCAGCTCGTATTTGCAGAAGCTACTCGCAAATATATTGAAGCTGGTAAAGACCTGGAAGGAAAAGGATTTGATCCTCGTAAACTTTTGAAACCGGGTGCAGAAGCAATTGTTGCTAAAGTAAAAGAAAAAATGGAATTATTTGGCTCTGTGGGAAAAGCTGAATAATCATTTGGAAAATGGACAAGGATGTCCTATGAAAAATGGTATAAAAGGAGTTTTGCTTAACTGCAAGACTCCTTTTTGATAATATTAGGCAGAGGGATAACTGCCGGAAATAAGAATGAAAGAATCTGAGAGGGAAACATATGAGTAGTGTAGTAAATGTAGCTGATATTTTTGGGGAAAATGTATTTAATGATGCTGTCATGCAGGAACGTCTTCCGAAAAAAACTTACAAGGAACTGAAGAAAACAATTGAAGAGGGGAAAGAACTGGCAGCGACAACGGCCGATGTAATAGCGCATGAGATGAAAGAGTGGGCGATTGAAAAAGGTGCAACTCATTATTCGCACTGGTTTCAGCCGCTTACCGGAGCGACAGCAGAGAAACATGATTCTTTTATTTCTGCGCCCAGATCGGATGGGAAGGTACTGATGGAGTTCTCGGGTAAAGAATTGATTAAGGGAGAACCGGACGCATCTTCTTTCCCGTCGGGAGGACTCAGATCTACGTTTGAGGCAAGGGGCTATACAGCGTGGGATTGTACTTCGCCGGCATTTGTGAAAAAGGATCCAGAGGGGACCGGAGCTATTCTCTATATCCCGACGGCATTCTGCTCGTATACAGGCGAGGCGCTGGATCAGAAAACACCGCTTCTTCGTTCCATGGAAGCAATCAATAAACAATCTATTCGCCTTCTGAGATTGTTCGGAAACACAACTTCTCAGAAAGTGATCCCTTCAGTTGGAATTGAACAGGAGTATTTCCTTGTGGATCGGGATAAATATTTGAAGAGAAAAGATCTGGTGTTTACAGGACGTACGTTGTTTGGCGCAATGCCTCCGAAAGGGCAGGAACTGGACGATCATTATTTTGGAGCAATCCGTGAAAGAATTGCAGCTTTTATGAAAGATGTGAATGAAGAACTCTGGAAAATGGGAGTTTCTGCTAAGACGCAGCATAATGAAGTAGCTCCGGGACAGCATGAACTTGCACCAATCTATGAGCAGTGTAATGTGGCTGTTGACCACAACCAGCTTGTGATGGAGACGCTGAAACAGGTCGCGTATCGTCATAATCTGCATTGCCTGCTTCATGAAAAGCCATTTGAAGGGGTGAATGGTTCCGGAAAACACAATAACTGGTCTTTAGTTACGGATGATGGAATCAATCTCCTTGATCCTGGAAAAACTCCGCACGAGAATATTCAATTCCTGCTGGTTCTGACTTGTGTTTTACGTGCAGTAGATCGGCATGCGGAGCTTTTGAGAGAATCGGCATCGGATGTGGGAAATGATCATCGGCTGGGGGCAAATGAAGCGCCGCCGGCAATTATTTCAGCGTATCTTGGGGAACAGTTGGAGGATGTACTTACACAGCTGATCAATACTGGGGAAGCGGCACACAGCTTGAAGGGCGGCAAATTGCATACGGGTGTGAGTACACTTCCGGATTTTGCTAAGGATGCAACTGACCGCAACAGAACCTCACCATTTGCCTTTACAGGGAACAAATTTGAATTCCGTATGGTGGGTTCCAGAGATTCTGTAGCTGCTCCGAATGTTGTTTTGAATACAATCGTTGCGGAAGCGTTTTCGGATGCGTGTGATGTGCTGGAAGCGGCGGATGATTTTCAGATGGCTGTACACAATCTGATCAAGCAGTATGCTTCTGAACATCAGAGAATTGTGTTCAATGGTAATGGATATTCCGAGGAATGGGTGAAAGAAGCGGAAAGACGTGGCCTTCCGAATATCAAAACTATGGTTGAATCTGTGGAGTATCTGACCACAGAAGATACGGTTCAGATGTTCGAAAAATTCGACGTGTTTACCCGTGCTGAGTTGGAATCACGCGCGGAGATTAAATACGAGACTTATTCCAAAGCAGTGAATATTGAGGCGCGTTCTATGATTGATATTGCAAGTAAGCACATCGTTCCGGCGGTGATCCATTATGTGACTTCTCTCGCGAATTCAATTAATCAGGTGAAACAGGCGAATTCGAATGCGAGCACAGTCGTACAGGACAAATTGCTTGTACAGGCATCGAAACTGTTGACAGATACACAAAATGCATTGGAGAAGCTTATTTCCGTGACGGATGAAGTCGCGAAAAAAGAAATCGGAAGAGAACAGGCGTATTTTATCATGCAGGAAGTAGTTCCGGTGATGGGACAATTAAGAAAACCCGTTGATGAACTCGAAATGATTGTGGACAAGAGCATGTGGCCGATGCCTTCTTACGGGGATCTGTTATTTGAAGTATAATCCATGAAAGTATTGGTGGATATGTTGAAAATCGCATAAGATGCTATGATGATTTGTGAAAAAATCCACAAAAAGGAAAAATTGTCTTGCATTTTTTGAAAAAAGAGTGTATCGTAAACGTATCTAAAAAGCAAATATATTTAGAACATGAACGAGGGCGTTCCGCATAAGGCGGGATGCCCTCACTTTTTGTATCAGGAAAGGAAGGTAGTTATGAGTAGTGAACTGTTTAATGTGGCAGATATTTTTGGCGAAGATGTATTCAATGATACTGTTATGCAGCAGAGACTGCCAAAGAAAGTTTATAAGAAACTGAAAGAGACAATTGAAGAGGGGAAAGAGCTGGATCTTGCAACTGCAGATGTAATTGCGCATGAGATGAAAGAATGGGCAATTGAAAAAGGTGCTACTCATTATACACATTGGTTCCAGCCGCTCACCGGTGTGACTGCTGAAAAGCATGATTCTTTCATTTCAGCACCGCTGCCGAGTGGTAAAGTATTAATGAGTTTTTCCGGAAAAGAACTGATCAAAGGTGAACCGGATGCCTCTTCATTCCCGTCAGGCGGACTGCGTGCCACCTTCGAAGCGAGGGGCTATACAGCGTGGGACTGCACTTCACCGGCATTTGTGAGAAAAGATGCAGGTGGGGCAATCCTCTGTATTCCTACAGCATTCTGCTCTTACACCGGTGAGGCGCTTGATGAGAAGACACCACTTCTTCGTTCGATGGAAGCGATTAATAAAGAATCGATCAGGCTTCTTCGCTTATTTGGAAATACAACATCCAAGAAAGTGACACCATCTGTTGGTCCTGAACAGGAATATTTTCTGGTAGATGCGAAGAAATTCATGCAGAGAAAAGATCTTATCTATACAGGACGTACATTGTTTGGAGCAATGCCTCCGAAAGGGCAGGAACTGGACGATCATTATTTTGGAACGATTCGTCAGAGAATCGCTGCTTTTATGAAAGATGTAAATGAGGAACTCTGGAAACTTGGCGTGGCTGCAAAAACACAGCATAATGAAGTTGCCCCGGCACAGCACGAACTTGCACCGATTTATGCCGAGGCAAATATTGCGGTAGATCATAATCAGATTGTAATGAAGACACTGAAAAAAGTTGCATGCGAACATGGCATGAAATGTCTTCTTCATGAAAAACCGTTTGCCGGTGTTAACGGTTCTGGTAAACATAATAACTGGTCTATTACAACAGATGACGGAATTAATCTTCTTGATCCGGGAAAAACTCCACACGAGAATATCCAGTTCCTTCTGGTACTTGCCTGCATTTTGAAAGCGGTAGATACCCATGCAGATCTGCTTCGTGAGTCTGCGGCAGATCCTGGTAATGATCATAGATTGGGAGCAAATGAAGCACCTCCGGCTATTATTTCTGTATTCCTTGGTGAGCAGCTTGAAGATGTTGTGGAACAGTTGATCAGTACAGGAGAGGCAACACACAGCCTTGCAGAAAGTAAATTGATGACAGGTGTGTCAACACTTCCTGATCTGACAAAAGATGCAACTGACCGAAACAGAACTTCACCGTTTGCGTTTACGGGAAATAAATTCGAGTTCCGTATGGTAGGTTCCCGTGATTCGATTGCAGGCCCGAATGTTGTATTGAACACAATCGTTGCAGAAGCTTTTTCTGAGGCATGTGATGTTCTGGAGAAAGCAGAAGATTTTGATGTTGCAGTACATAACTTAATCAAAGAATATCTGACGGAACATCAGAGAATTATTTTCAATGGCAATGGATATTCGGACGAATGGGTTGCAGAGGCTGAGAAACGCGGTCTTCCGAACATTAAGTCCATGGTGGAAGCAATTCCGGCGCTTACAACTGATAAAGCGGTAGAGTTGTTCGGTAAATTCCATGTATTTACCAAAGCGGAACTGGAGTCCAGAGCTGAGATTAAATACGAGAATTATGCCAAGGCAATTAATATTGAAGCGAAAGCGATGATTGACATTGCTGCAAAACAGATTATCCCGGCAGTTGTGAAATATACAAAGACTCTCGCTGATACTGTAATCGCAGTTAAAGAGGCAGGAGCAGATGCTTCTGTTCAGGAAGAGATGCTTTCTGAAGTGACAGCACTTCTTGCAGAGGCTAAGAAAGCTCTGTCTGCTCTGTCTGATATTACAGAAGAAGCTGCTGAAAAAGAAGAAGGAAAAGTTCAGTCTGAATTTTATCATTTCAGTGTAGTACCGGCAATGGCAGCACTTCGTAAACCGGTGGATGAACTGGAAATGATTGTGGATAAGGAAGTATGGCCGATGCCTTCTTATGGAGATCTTCTGTTTGAAGTTTA
The DNA here is from genome assembly GCF_052066375.1 of Bariatricus sp. HCP28S3_A7. Taxonomy (NCBI): domain Bacteria; kingdom Bacillati; phylum Bacillota; class Clostridia; order Lachnospirales; family Lachnospiraceae; genus Bariatricus; species Bariatricus sp. HCP28S3_A7. The sequence goes on along the minus strand of NZ_JBQHSG010000009.1, from coordinate 15,646 downwards.
AAACTCTGTGGGATAAAGTGGAAATTTTAGAAAAAGCATAGAAAATCATAATATAATTTTAAGACCTTAGACTTGGAAAGTGGAAGCTTTTATGCTACGCTAAGTCTAAGGTCTTTTTTGAAACAGAGAGTGGATTTTGGAAAATGCAGTTTGTTTCAGATGGGATAAAGCCAGTTGGAGAGTATAGAGGAGAACAAGGATGAGCAGAACAGAATTTTTGGAAAAATTAAGAGAAGCACTCGATCAGAATGTTTCACCGCATGTGGTACGGGAAAATGTAGAATATTACGGACGATATATCAATGAAGAGATGAGAAAGGGACGAAGCGAACAGGAGATACTGGAAGAATTGGGAGATCCCTGGGTGATTGCGAAGACGATCATTGACTCCGAGGAAGCGAAGAATGGCGGAGAGTATATTTATGAATCGAACAGTGGATATGGGGCAGCCGGTGGGGCCGGAAAGGATTACAGTACGAACCAGGTGAAAGTGTTCCGGTTTGATACATGGTGGAAAAAGCTGTTGCTTGTGCTGGTTGTTGTGGGTATTATCTGCGTTGTCGTTTCGATAATCACCGGATTAGTCAGCCTGATTGCACCAGTTGTGATTCCGATACTGATCATTATGCTACTGATAAAATTGATAAAAGGATCAAAGGAATAGAAGGGTACAATAAAAGACCGATAGGGGAGCTACCGGTCTTTTGAGGGGAGTATAAATAATTAATAAGGGGTTGTAGAAAGTGTTCTCTCTACAGAAATCAGTATAATATAAACTGGTAAAAAAATCAAGCAAAAATTAAAAAATCTTTAAGGTTCGCATAAAAAGGAAATGCCGGGAGATACTATAGTCTGTACCAGATACAAGCAAGTGGTGCTTGTAGCCGGAAAATGTTTATTAAATCAGGCAGGAGGAATATCAAATGGCAAAGAATTATAGCTCATCAGAGAGCAGCACAAACAAAAATTCGTATTCTTCGTATGGAAACGAACAGAGTAGAAATGCATCAGACAGGAATGCATCAAACAGAAACGCGTCAGACAGGAATGGGTCTAACAAAAATGCGTCAGGAAGAAACGCAGCGGACAAAAATGTATCTGACAGAAACAATGCTGGTCAGAACCGGAATGCGGGAAGTGACAAATACTAGAGTACTGCTGTAAAGGCTGGGGATGTGGTGCCGTTAAACAGGCACTGCATCCCCTGATTCTAATATCATATATAGATAAAAACGTCCAAAGGACGTTTTTTTGTTTGCAGGGAAGTGTTGACAAAACAGTATCAGTAAACGTAATATAGAATGGAAGAAAAACTGGAGGATACACATGGAAAAAATGGAGTTGATTGCACCCTGTCATTTTGGACTGGAATCGGTTCTTAAAAGAGAGGTGCTTGATCTGGGGTATGAAATAGCGTCGGTTGATGATGGAAGAGTAAGTTTCTGGGGAGATGCGCAGGCAATCTGCGATGCGAATATTTTTTTGCGCACGGCAGAACGCGTTCTTTTGAAGGTGGGCGCTTTTAAGGCAGAGACGTTTGAAGAATTATTTGATAAGACCAGAGCTCTGCCATGGGAGAGATATATACCGAAAAACGGAAAATTCTGGGTGACAAAAGCAGCGTCTGTTAAGAGTAAGCTATTTAGTCCTTCCGATATCCAGTCCATTATGAAGAAAGCAATGGTGGAAAGGCTGAAGGAATACTATGGGCTGGAATGGTTCCCGGAAGACGGAGCATCTTATCCGATTCGTGTTTTTTTGATGAAAGATGTTGTCACGATCGGAATTGACACTTCGGGTGTATCACTGCATAAGCGAGGATATCGTCAGATGAAAGTGAAGGCACCGATTACAGAGACCTTGGCTGCCGCTCTTATCATGCTTACACCATGGAAGAAAGAGCGGATTCTGGTAGATCCTTTCTGCGGAAGTGGAACATTTCCGATTGAGGCGGCGATGATGGCAGCGAATATGGCTCCGGGGATGAACCGTTCTTTCCTTGCGGAAGAATGGGATAATCTGATTCCCAAAAAGGCCTGGTATGATGCATTGGATGAGGCAAATGATCTGGTAGATGTGAATGTTTCAGTGGATATTCAAGGCTATGATATTGATGCAGAGGCGGTGAAGGCTGCCAGACAGAATGCGAAGGATGCAGGAGTGGATCATTTGATCCATTTTCAGGAGCGAGCGGTGAAGGATCTGAGACATCCGAAAAAATATGGTTTTATTATCACGAACCCGCCCTATGGGGAACGTCTGGAAGAGAAAAAGAACCTTCCGGAGCTTTATCGCGAGTTTGGAGAAAGCTTCCGACTCCTGGATTCGTGGTCGGCGTACATGATTACAAGTTATGAGGACGCAGAACGATACTTTGGACGCAAGGCAGATAAAAACCGGAAAATATATAATGGAATGCTGAAAACGTATTTTTATCAGTTTATGGGACCGAAACCGCCGAAAAGAGGGTAGAGAGATGAAGATTATTTTTGCAACAGGAAATAAGAACAAAATGAAAGAAATCCGTATGATTCTGTCCGATCTGGGAATGGAGATACTTTCCATGAAGGAAGTTGGAATTGATGTGGAGGTTGAAGAAGACGGAAAGACGTTTGAAGAAAATGCAATGATCAAGGCGAAGGCAATCGCAGGCCTGGATAAAGTTAAGAATATGAATGCGATTGTTATGGCGGATGATTCCGGATTGGAGATTGATTATCTGAATAAAGAACCGGGGATTTATTCGGCGCGTTATGCTGGGACAGATACTTCCTATGATATTAAAAACAGCCTTCTCCTTTCAAGGATGAAAGGGGTTCCGGACGAAGAAAGGACGGCCCGGTTTGTCTGTGCGATTGCGGCAGTTTTCCCGGATGGAAGTCATGAAGTTGTGCGTGGAACGATGGAGGGGAAAATTGGATATGAGATTGCAGGGGGAAATGGATTTGGATATGATCCGATTTTCTATCTGCCGGAGTATGGGTGTACCTCAGCGGAGCTTGCTCCCGAGAAAAAAAATGAACTCAGTCACAGAGGAAAAGGACTCCGCATGATGCGTGAGATAATGGAGAAAAAATTATGAAAATTCTGATTGTGAGTGATACACATGGAAGACATTCAGCGTTTGACAAGGCATTAAAAGAAGCGGGAAAGATTGATGCGCTGGTTCATCTTGGCGATACCGAAGGTGGCGAAGATTACATAGAAGCAGTTTGTGGATGCCCGGCATACGTGCTTGCGGGAAATAATGATTTTTTCTCTGATAATCTCAGAGAAATGGAGGTTGTGTTCGGTACTAAAAAAGCGTTTATGACACATGGGCATTATTATTATGTATCATTGGGCCCGGAGCGGATCATCGAAGAGGGGAAAATGAGAAATGCAGATATTGTCATGTTTGGACATACGCATAAGCCGTTTCTGGAAATGATTGACGGCATGATTGTCTTGAATCCGGGAAGCCTTTCTTATCCTCGGCAGGAAGGAAGAAAAGGCAGTTATATTATGATGGAGATCGAACCGGATTGTGATGTGAAATGCGAGATTAAATATCTGGATAAATAACTGTAAAAAATATTGAAAAATAATAAAAATTATTGTTGACAAGCGAGAAAACATATTATATAATAAATCTTGCGTCACGGGTAGTGATGTTGATCGCAAATGATGAATCATGCGAAGTGTTATCGGGGTGTGGCTCAGCTTGGCTAGAGCGCCTGGTTTGGGACCAGGAGGTCGCAGGTTCGAATCCTGTCACCCCGATAGGTTATGCGGGTGTAGTTCAATGGTAGAACACCAGCCTTCCAAGCTGGATACGTGGGTTCGATTCCCATCACCCGCTTGGCTGAATGCCATATGTGTTTGTAGCTCAGTTGGATAGAGCAACGGCCTTCTAAGCCGTGGGTCGGGGGTTCGAATCCCTCCAAGCACGTTTTATGGTGGGTATAGCGCAGTTGGTTAGCGCGCCAGATTGTGGCTCTGGAGGCCCAGGGTTCGAATCCCTGTATCCACCCTTCCATTTATAGAGGGTAAAAAAAGGCAAGCAGAGATGCTGGCATTTTTTTTATTAAATGGGATTTTATTGGGTCATCGCCAAGCGGTAAGGCACAGGACTTTGACTCCTGCATTCGTTGGTTCGAATCCAACTGGCCCAGGTAAGGGCGTGTAGCTCAGTCGGTAGAGCACTTGACTTTTAATCAAGTTGTCCGGGGTTCGAATCCCCGCACGCTCATGAGTCGGAAAGAAATGATTTCCGGATTAATAATCCAGTTCGATTTAGAGGAAAGCGAGTGGATTCAAGATTATGCGGATGTGGCGGAACTGGCAGACGCGCCAGACTTAGGATCTGGTGGGCAACCGTGCAGGTTCGATTCCTGTCATCCGCAGTTTAGTCGTGATTCTTTGAATAGTCAAGGGGTTGCGACTTTTTATTATCTGAAAATAGTTGTTCTCTGGCCATGAGGGCTGACAGTTATAGATGGGGGCCGGCAAAATATCTTGACTAAATCAGTAAAAAGTTGTATAATCAGACACGTGAAAAAATTTAGCGCGTTAAAGTGCGACGGTTTTACTCTGACAAAGTAAGACAAATGACAGGAGGCAATATTATGAAAATGAAGAAAGCATTAGCAGTGTTTCTTGCAACTGTAATGACACTGGCACTTGTTGCATGCGACGGCAAGTCAACGACAAGTGAAGCAGAATCATCAGGAGATTCCGCAAAGGTTTATAAGATTGGTATTTGTCAGCAGTTGGAACATCCGGCATTGGACCAGGCAACACAGGGATTCAAAGATGCCTGTGAAGAAAAGTTTGGTAAAGACAATGTGACCTTTGATGTTCAGAATGGACAGGGCGAGCAGGCTAACTGTGCTACGATTGCAAATAACTTTGTTGCTGATAATGTAGATCTGATTCTTGCAAACGCAACAACAGCACTTCAGTGTGCAGCGGCAGCAACGGACAGTATTCCGATTCTGGGAACATCTGTAACAGACTATGCAACAGCTCTTGATATTAAGGACTGGAGTGGATCTACAGGAATGAACATTTCCGGAACATGCGACCTGGCTCCGATTGATGAACAGGCTAAGATGCTGGTTGAGCTCTTACCGGATGCAAAGACAGTTGGAATTCTTTTTTGCTCAGCGGAACCGAACTCTGCATATCAGGCAAAATTATTTACGGAAGCTATGAAAGAAGAAGGAATTGAATGTAAAGAATTTACAGCAGCAGATTCGAATGAGATTCAATCTGTCGTCAATTCAGCAATTTCTGAATGTGATGCACTTTACATTCCAACAGATAATACAATGGCTGGAAATACAGAAGTAATTAATAACATCTGCCTGCCGGCTAAGAAGCCGATCATTGCTGGAGAACAGGGAATCTGTTCAGGGTGCGGTATCGCTACTCTGTCTATCAGCTATTATGATATCGGATACAGAGCTGGTGAGATGGCTTACGAGGTTCTGGTAAATGGCGCTGATATATCAACGATGGAAATTGAAACAGCTCCGGAAGTAACCAAGATGTACAATCCTACGATTTGCGAAGAACTTGGCATCGAGATTCCGGAAGGATACGAAGCAATTGAAGAATAGTTTTTGAGAATAACGGAATCTGATTTCCGGACAGGGCTGCCTCTCTGAACAAGTGGGTTTGGAGGGACAGTCCTTTCTTGGGAAATGGAAATAAATCATTACAAGCTGAATTTCTGTAGATTTTGAGGAAAGGAGGCAAAAAGAAAGGAAGAAGACATGGTAACAACGTATTTTGCATCTCTTGATCCAATGTCTCTTGTGCGTGCACTTCCAGGAAATATTGCGCAGGGAGTCATTTGGGGAATTATGGCACTTGGAGTGTATATTACATACCGGATCCTTGATTTCGCGGATTTGACGGTAGATGGATCCCTTGCAACAGGAGGAGCGGTGGCTGTTATGTTGATCCGCGGCGGCATGGATCCGGCACTGGCACTTGCTTTTGCTTTTCTTGCGGGAATGGCTGCAGGATTTGTTACAGGGATACTGCACACCGTATTCGGAATTCCGGGAATCCTGGCCAGTATTCTGACTCAGATCAGTTTGTATTCGGTCAATCTCGGAATCATGGGTAAATCGAATCAGGCAATCAATGTTATGCAGTATGATCTGGTGGCATCTCTTCGATATGTTACCGGAGAAGGAAGGGGTTATTTCTTTCTGAAATTGCTGATTTGGGCTGTTTTACTGATTGCTGTTATTTACTGGTTCTTTGGGACAGAACTCGGAGCGTCCATCCGTGCAACCGGATGCAACCAGCAGATGGCACGAGCTCAGGGAATCAATACTGGGTTCAACAAAGTTCTGGCACTTATGATCTCCAATGGACTTGTGGGACTCAGCGGTGGAATATATGCTCAGTATCAGGGCGCTGCCGATGTCAATATGGGACGTGGAGCAATCGTAATTGGTCTGGCAGCAGTTATTATCAGCGAAGTACTTTTCGGTAAATTCTGTTCAGGAAAGAAAATCGCATTTGCTTTGACTCTTGGCGCAGTATTTGTTGGTGCAATTATTTATTATATTGTAATCGCCTTTGTACTCTGGCTGAAGATGCCGTCAGATTACATGAAACTGTTCTCTGCAGTTGTAGTTGCATGCTTCCTTGCGATTCCTTACATGAAGGAAAAGTACTTACAGAAACGGAGGACAATGTAATGGGATATTTACTTGAAATTCAGGATATACATAAGACTTTTAACCCGGGAACGATCAATGAGAAGGTGGCGCTTGATGGAGTGAATCTGAATCTGAATCCCGGAGATTTTGTTACTGTTATTGGTGGAAATGGTGCCGGAAAATCCACAACATTGAATGCAATCGCGGGTGTCTGGAGTGTGGATAAAGGGAAGATTATTATCGATGGCGTGGATATTACAAAGCTTTCTGAACATAAACGTGCAATTTATCTCGGAAGAGTGTTCCAAGATCCGATGACTGGTACTGCGGCAACGATGTCGATCGAGGAAAATATGGCAATTGCTGCAAGGCGCGGAGAACGAAGAGGGCTTGGCTGGGGCATTACCAGAAAAGAAAGAGAAAGCTACAAAGAGGCACTTCGTGAGCTGGACCTGGGGCTGGAAGAAAGACTGAATAGTAAAGTGGGACTTCTTTCAGGTGGTCAGAGACAGGCGATTACTTTGTTGATGGCGTCTCTTAAGAAGCCGAAACTACTTCTTCTTGATGAGCATACAGCGGCGCTGGATCCAAAGACGGCAGCGAAAGTGCTTGCTATTTCAGATAAAATCATTAAGGAACATCAGTTGACCGCAATGATGGTCACACATAATATGAAAGATGCTATTGCACATGGAAACAGACTGATCATGATGCATGAAGGTAAGATCATCTACGATGTTTCAGGAGAAGAGAAAAAGAAATTGCATGTATCAGATTTGCTGGCTAAGTTCGAAGAAGTAAGTGGCGGCGAATTCGCAAATGATAGAATGATGCTGTCATAAATCGGATGCAGGAGAGAATGATGATATGAGAATATTAAGCGTTACCGCTCAGAAGCCCGATAGTACCGGAAGTGGTATCTATCTGACAGAGCTGGTGAGGGGATTTGAAAAAATGGGACATGAGCAGGCTGTCATAGCCGGAATTGGAAGGAAAGATACGATGCGTTTTCCCGACGGTGTAGAATGCTTTCCGGTATACTTTGAATCTGGCGATCTGCCGTTCCCAATTGCGGGCATGTCAGACGAGATGCCGTATAAAAGCACCAGATATTCTGATATGACGGATGTGATGACAGAGCAGTTTATGAGAACATTTCGCAGTCAGATACGTTATGCAGTGAAGAAATTCAGACCGGATGTAATTTTATGCCATCATTTGTATTTCCTGACAGCAATGGCCAGGGAAATCTGTCCGGGCATCCGGGTATATGGAATTGCGCATGGGTCAGATATCCGGCAGATTAAGAAAAATGCATGGGAGAGAGAATATATTCGGGAACAGATCCGAAAGCTGGATGGTATTTTTGCTTTACATCAGGAGCAGAGCTGGGAAATTTGTGAGTGTTACGGCTGTCATCCGGAGCTGATTGAGGTGGTTGGAACCGGGTATAACAGTGAGATATTCTGCATTGATGAGGAACGTAAGAAACAGAAAAAAGAAGACAAAGTACGAATTATTTTTGCCGGGAAGATTTCTGAGAAAAAGGGAGTAAAAAGTCTGATCCGATCCATGGACAGGGTGGACGAGAAGTTGAAAAAAACAGGAAGAGACGTGGAACTGGTTCTGGCGGGAGGCTATGGAGATGAGGAGGAATTCCGTACGATTCTTAAGGTGGCGGAGGAATGTCCCTGTCAGATAAGATTTCTGGGAAAACTTGCACAAAGAGAACTTGCCGCAGAACTGAATCGAAGCGATATTTTTGTACTGCCTTCGTTCTATGAGGGACTTCCGCTTGTTGTGATTGAGGCACTGGCGTGTGGTCTGCATACAGTGTGTACGGATCTCCCTGGAATTCGGCCGTGGCTGGATAGGAATATACCGGGGAATGGCACTGTTTTTGTAGAACCTCCTTGTATGGTGAATGAAGATGAGCCGTTGGAAGAAGACCTTCCTGAATTTGAAAAAAATCTGGCGGATGCTATTTTGAAAGCGAAGAGTATGCCGCTCCCACAGAAAGAAGGACTGGAAGCAGTGTCGTGGGATGGACTCTGTGAAAGATTGACAGAGTTGATGCGGTAGAAAACTGAATTATAGAGAATATCAATATGTGAAGGAGATATATTGCAAATATCAATTAGCAAGGCTGCATGGTTTCGTGCTAAGATTAGCTTAGTAATTATGCGGAAACAACGAATATTTATTGGCGGTAAATATGGAGGGAACCAGATGTTAATTGATATGCATATGCATGAGATGAGATATTCGGGAGACAGTTTTCTTAAGCTGGAGATTATGGTGGAATTGGCGAAAGCAAGAGGTCTGGATGCAATCTGTATTACAGATCATGATAATATGGGAATCCGGGACTTTGCGGAAGAGTATTCAGAAAAGACGGGTTTTCCGATTTTTACGGGTATTGAATTTTTCTCGCTTCAGGGAGATATTGTGGCAATGGGAATAAAGGAGTATCCCAGGGAAAGAATTCCGGCTCAGGAATTTATTACTATGGTAAAGGAGCAGGGGGGAATGTGCTTTTCTGCACATCCGTTCCGAAATAACAATCGCGGACTGGAAGAGAATCTGAAGTTGGTTCATGGTTTGGACGGAGTAGAAGTGCTGAATGGAAGTACGCTCTATGATGCGAATAAAAAGGCTGCGGAGTACGCCAGAATGCTGGGACTGGCAACGATTGGTTCTAGTGATTGTCATGTACCGGAGAAGTTGGGACTTTATGCGACATTTTTCCCGGAAAAAATTCAGACGGTTGAAGAGCTGGTGAAACAAGTAAAAGAAAGAAAATGCCGTCCGGCTTATTATGCAAACGGCAGTTATCATCTCTGGGATATGGAAAGTCCGATTGACGCGCCGTTTGTAATCCGAGATCAGTCGTCTGTGGCTTGTGCAGGATAGAAAATTTATTTTCGTACATTTTTGCTTTGCGTTGAAAGTCATAGAATTCTGTGGTATGATAAAAAATGAATAGAAAAACGAAGAGAAGCCGGGAGTTTTACTTCCGGCTTTCAAAAATTTTGATGGATAAGGAATGAAAAGCATGATGAAATTAAAAGAAAGTACAATGAGAAAGACATGGGTAGTATGCCTGCTTGCCATGATCTGTTGTCTGTTATGGGGAAGCGCATTTCCATGTATCAAAGTTGGATATAAGTTGTTTCAGGTGGATTCGACTGATACGGCGGCACAAATATTGTTTGCGGGATGCAGATTTACACTGGCAGGGGTGCTCGTGATTCTGTTTGGAGCCGTTCTCCAGAGAACATTCCTGAAGCCGGGAAGAACAGCAATCGCAAAGATCATCAAGATTTCCCTGCTTCAGACGGTACTGCAGTATTTCTTCTTCTACGTGGGGCTTGCACACACAACAGGTGTGAAGGGGTCTATCGTAGAGGCGTCCAATGTGTTTTTGTCGATTCTTGTATCCAGCATGTTGTTCCGCATGGAGAAACTGGATGCAAAGAAAATAATCGGATGCATGATCGGCTTTGCAGGAGTGGTGATTATTAACTTGAGCGGAAACGATGTGAGTATGAGCTTTAACCTGATGGGGGATGGATTTGTATTTATTTCCGCACTCGCTTATGCGTTTTCCTCAGTGTTGATCAAGAAATATTCTCAGACGGAGAATCCGGTTATGCTAAGCGGATATCAGTTTCTGCTTGGTGGAATCATTATGGTGGCAGGAGCGACTGCGGCGGGAGGCCGTCTTACGGCGGTTAGCGTAAAAGGCGGGATGCTCCTCCTTTATATGGCACTGATTTCGGCAGTCGCTTACACATTGTGGGGAATTCTTCTGAAATATAATCCGGTTTCTAAAGTGTCAATTTTCGGATTTACCAATCCGGTATTCGGAGTAATTCTTTCGGCATTGATTCTGGGAGAAGGAAGTGCGTTTGGAATGAGTGGGGGGATTGCACTGGTTCTGGTATGTGCAGGTATTTTTATTGTAAATTGGACAAAACCGGAAAAAGAATAGTTACATCTGTTTGCGTACGACGCGATATTCATCACCACAACGATAATAAGGACACTGATAGCTGTGGTCTGTCATAAAACGCACCATCTCGTCCTCATCCAGATTCCGGTCACAGGTGTAACATTCATAATCGTCATCATAGATGTAATAAGTGCAGGTATCGCAGCAGCTTGCTTTAGTCATGGATAAATCTCCTTTCAAGTATGCCGTCAGATGGCAGAGTTAAAGAATCATAGTTACTATAAAGATATTACACAGGAAAAAAAGGAAAGTCAATCATGGGCTTTCTTTTTTTCTAATCATATTGAAAAGATTCTATGTATGTGATAAACTAATGTATAGAAATGCTTCAATGTGAGAATGAGAGCATAAGAACAAACTGGCAGGATAATCTGTATAACTAATAAAAAGAAAGGTAGTGTAAAGGAAAATGGGGAAAACAAAATTGTACATTCTGACCGGATTTTTAGGATCCGGGAAAACTACGGTATTGCAGAAAATATTGGAAAAACTGGAAGGAAAACGAACAGGAATCATTCAGAATGAATTGGGTAAGCTGAGTATTGACGGAACCGTTTTAAGAGATGATGATATCAAAATGGTTGAGCTTACGCGCGGATCGATTTTCTGTAGTTGTCTGAAGCTTTCATTCGTACAGGCTTTGACAGAAATGGCAAAGGAAGCGTTTGATTACCTTTTTGTAGAAAGTTCCGGATTTGGAGATCCGTCTAATCTGGAAGAAATTCTGGAGGCGGTAAGAATCACGGCAGGCGGAGATGTGTATGATTTTCAGGGAACCATCTGCCTGGTTGATTGTGTGAATTTTATGGATCAGATTGTTGATCAGGAGACGGTAGATCGTCAGTTGAAACATTGTAACCTGGCGGTTCTTACAAAAACAGACTTGTCGGATGAACAGAAAATCATGGAAATCTGTGGAAAAATTCGGGAAATCAATCCGGTATGTCCGATTGTACAAAGTGAAAATGGTAATTTGAGTCTGGATTTTCTGAATCAAGATCTGCTGAAATATCAGTGGGCAGAGTGTGAAGAGACGACAAATTCTGTTGAAACGAAACCGAAGACACTTTATATGGAATTTGAAGGTGAGGTCGCGAAGGAAAGTCTGGATGAATTCCTCAGAACGATGTCACCGGATGTGCACAGAATCAAAGGATTCTTCCAAGTGCAGGAGGAAGGATGGCAGAAAGTAGATGTTGTTGGAAAGAAAATTGATTATGCACCATATGAACCCCAGGAAAAGTCACAGCTTGTTTTTATTTCTAAGATTGGTACGGCGGTGATCAAGAAGATTTTTGCTGCCTGGGAAGATAAAGTAGGATTACCGATGAAATTGAAGAACTAGAATGCGGGAGGTTGCTTATGAATATTAAAGTGATAGGGAGCGGATGCGACAAATGCGATAAGGTCTATGCATTGGTGCAGGAAGCAGTGGAAGAACTGGCACTGGAAGCAGAGATTGAAAAGGTAGAAGATCTGATTGAAATTGTAAAACTGGGAGTAATGTCTGCGCCGTCCATCATGATAGACGGAAAAGTGGTTATCAGTGGGCAGGTGCCGACGAAAGAAAAAATAAAGAAAATTTTGGAACGTGTGATGTTGTAAAGGCATTGTAAATTCCAGGGGTTTTTTTGTATAATGTGAAGAAGAAATATTCAATAGGAGGACAGGGGCTATGAAGAAATATATTTTTGGTGTTGACCTTGGAGGAACGACGGTTAAGATGGGATTATTTTTATCTTCAGGAGAATTGTTACATACCTGGGAGATACCTACCAGAACTGAGAAAGGCGGAAAATATATTCTGGGAGATATAGCGGACTCCGTGATTGAAACCTTAAGAGAAAGAGAAATCAGTAAAGACGATGTGGAAGGAATCGGAATCGGTGTTCCGGGACCGGTAGGAGCAGACGGAACTGTTTTCAAGTGTGTGAATCTTGGATGGGGTGTGTTCAATGTGGCTGACCGTCTGCAGGAATTGACCGGATTGAAAGTGAAAGCGGGCAACGATGCCAATGTTGCAGCTCTGGGTGAGATGTGGCAAGGAGGCGGTAAAGGTTGTCACAGTATTGTCATGATCACGCTCGGAACCGGAATCGGAGGAGGAATCATCCTGAATGGAGAGATTCTTTCTGGAACAAACGGAGCAGCCGGTGAAGTGGGACATATTCCGGTTTGGGATGATGAAACAGAAATGTGCGGATGCGGAAAGAGAGGATGCCTGGAACAGTACGGTTCGGCAACGGGTATCGTCCGTGTGGCGAAAAGATATCTTAAGGCGCATGATGAGCCAAGTATTCTTCGGCAATATGATGACTTCACTGCAAAAGAAGTCTGTGATGCTGCGAAAGAGAATGATGCTATAGCGATTGAAATCCTCGATCTGGTGGGCAAAACACTCGGCAAAGCATTGGCGTGTATTTCATGTGTAGTGAATACGGAAGCTTTTGTTATTGGCGGCGGAGTATCAAGGGCAGGAAGTGTACTCTTGGATCCTATCGAAAAATATTTTAAAGAATATGCATTCCATGCATCAAGAGATACCGAATTTAAGCTTGCCACATTAGGAAATAATGCAGGAATCTACGGCGGAGCGAAGATGATTGCGGGGAATGAGTAAATTATAATTTCAGAACTGTATTGAGCAGAGCGGGAACGAATTCTGTTAGAGGAATCGTTCCCTTTTCTAATGAAAAAAATTCAGAATTTTTAATTCTTGTGTTGACTTCCTTGAAAACGGGTGTTATATTACAAATAGAACAGAGGTGAGTGGATATGGGAACAAAAAGAGATTATTATGAAATACTTGGAATTAATAAAAATGCAGATGCTGCCACGATTAAAAAAGCATATCGTAAACTGGCCAAGAAGTATCATCCAGATACCAATCAGGGAAATAAAGAAGCAGAAATATGTTTCAAGGAAGTCAATGAAGCGTATGATGTGCTAAGTGATCCGGAGAAGAAGAAAGTTTATGACAGATTCGGACATGCAGGTCTGGATGGAAATACAACTGGTTATAATCCTTATGGCAATGGATTTAATGGAAGCTATAGTGGCTCATACCGTGATCCGAATGGAAATTATCGGGAATACCATTTTGAAGGAAGCAATATGGATGATATTTTCGGAGATGTTTTTGGAGACATGTTCCGAGGAAATACAGGAAGTGGCTTTGGAGGCCAAAGCTTTAGGGGAAATGGAAGCAGATTTTATGAAGGAGGTTTTGGAAGGGGAGGATTCCGTCAGGAGGACTTCCGGCAGAAAGGTGAAGACTACCATGCAGATATTTCTGTCAGCTTTGATGAGGCATTTCACGGGTGTGATAAGATTATTAGTCTGCAGGAACAGGGAACACAAGGTCAAAAAGTACGGTCCCTTCAGATTCATGTTCCTGCAGGAATGGAAGATGGCAAAAGTATTCGCCTGAAAGGAAAGGGTATGCCTGGAAGCGGTGGCGGAGAACCGGGAGACCTGCTTCTTAAAGTGCATGTCGGGCAGAAAGCAGGATTTGAACGAAAAGGAGCAGATATTTATACTACAGTCAATATTCCGTTTACAACAGCGGTGTTTGGTGGAGAAGTGACAGTGCCTACCGTGGATGGGCGTGTTGTGTGTAAAATACGGGAAGGAACACAATCGGGAAGCAAGATCCGTCTGAAAGGAAAGGGTGCCGTTTCTATGAAGAATCCAACTGTACATGGTGATCAGTATGTCACGGTGCAGATCCAGGTGCCATCTCCGGGACAACTAAGTCCTGAAGCAAGGCAGAAGCTGCGTGAGTACAGTCAGGCTTTGAGTGGAAGAGAAAAAAGTTGTGGCAGCAGCAGTGCTGCATAGGAGAACCGTCACACGGGCAGGCAATATGATCTGTCAGTGTGACGGTTTGCTATTTTTGATTCATAAAGCTTTTTCGATATTGGGAAGGAGAAACTCCGACAATGTGCCGGAACATTTTGGAAAAAGCCAGAGCGTCATTATATCCGACGCTTAATGCGATATCCTGAATAGAATCGGTGGTTTCCTCCAGGAATTCTTTCGCTTTGTCCATGCGGTACTGCAATAAATATTCTTTTGGTGCCAGATTCAGATTTTGCTTAAAAATGTTAAATAAATAAGAACGTGTGATTCCGATGTAATCTGCGATATCTGAGATCTGGATATTACGGTTATAGTTAAATTGTATAAATTGCAGAGCATGCTCAAAGTAAGTGCTGCTTGAGTAGTCATACTGAGGTTTTTCCGGTGTTGAAGTGGAGGCTTGTTTTGATTCTGTAAGTAAAGCAAACAGATGAAACAAAGTCCCGCATCTTTTCAATTCGTTGGTAAGCGTCATCTGGTGAGCTTCCAGCATTTCGTATATTAAAGCACTGAATTTTTCCGGGGGAAGATGTCTAAAAAATCGAAGATAATCATTTATGTATTATTGACACTTGTTGCAATCTACTTTTTGTTCCCTTTCATCTATATGTTCTTTTCTGCATTTAAGACAGAGGCAGAAGCAGTAGCATATCCGCCGAACTTTTTCCCGGAGAACTGGAACTGGGGGAATTTTATTGATGCGTGGAAGGCGCAGCCATTCGGAAAATTCTTTTTGAATTCCTTAACGGTAACCGTACTTTCTGCGGTGGGATCTATGGCTTCAGCAGCCGTAGTTGCTTACGGATTTGCCAGATATAACTTTAACAAGATATAGCAAGAATTCTCCCACCTCTTTAGGTGGCGAGATGAATTGCAAAAAAATACGAGAGAACACTTGTTCTAATGTGCCAGATGTGGTACAATATAATCAGTCGAATAAAAGAAAGGATTGATTATAATATGGATTTGGATAATAATGCACATTCAGTATTTTTGCTATATTATCATTTGATTATGGTTGTGAAATATCGCCGGAAAGTGATAGATGATGTAATATCAAACAGGTGCGAGCTGCGAAATCAGCATAGCTGATTTCCCCTAGTGTGCG
>NZ_JBQHSG010000008.1:0-125441 GCF_052066375.1 Bariatricus sp. HCP28S3_A7 | reverse complement strand
GGATATCCAGCATATATCCCAAAAAGTCCGGCGATATACTACAAAATATGAATTTTTCAAGGTACTATAGGAATAGGGGCAAATTTATTTATGGTTTTGACCCCAATATCATTGTATTTTACTATTAGATTCAATATATGACATAACTACATCTCCTTATTCGTTTATAAATATTTTATTGTGTCTGACACCCTATACTTTCGCAGTTTATATTTTTTTTACGGTGACAGGCACTGACATTGTATCTACTTCTCGCCAAAAAGAATAACAGGCAAAATCGACTTAAATTTCAATTTTGCCTGTTCCAATTTGTTCCTTTTGAAATTCCTCTACTACTGAAAGCACATCCACTTATTTCTTTTTTCCTAATTTAAATACATTTTTAGTTGCTCTTAATTTTACATTTTTCTCCATATCATATTTTGCTGTAATTTCTTTTGTTAAGTCACAATTATCTCGAAGTTCCAGAAACTGATAGTAATATGATTTCATTCTTTCCATATCTTCTTTTCCCTCACATAAAAATCCAGGTCTTTTACTTGAACTTTCAAATAAGACTGTCTGCCATATATACATTTTTGTCTTTTCACTCACTTTATCTTTACAATTAAATGCATACATTGTATATGGATACATAAAATCCGAAACATAAATTCTTATATCTCCATCACTTTTCATATCGATTAATCTATTAATTGCTTCTTTATGGACATTAATATCCCCCGTAATATCATTCCTATTACCAGAAGAACGTCTTGCACACATTTTAGTACTTTCTCCATCCGGATCGGTAAGTATAATGTCGATTCTTCCCCCTTTTTTCAATAACTCACGGTAATAACTTTCTAAAGTACCCAGCATTCGTTTTTGTCCCAGTCCAATAACTGCAACATATTCGCTATTTTTCATATCTTCGTAGAATTCATCTGAAAGATTTGTATATGACTGTGTAAAGAATTCCCTCGTAGATACGCTCTTTCGAAGTTGCTCATATGTATAATGATGCTTTCCAATTATATTGAGATAGTTGCTATACTTTTCATAAAAAGATTTAGATTTCGAATCTTCGACAATAATAGTCGGCGTTCTTTCCGGGTTCTCAAGCATATATGGGCTTATAATCATATACTTACCTGACTTGATAAGTAAAGCGGTGGGAATAGTAACACTAAACCACACATGTATCTTGTCTTTTGCTTCCTTATATGTACTTTCCAAATCATTTTCAAAAAGTTTATATGTTCTTAGTATTCTTTGTTTGAGTTCGTCTTCTTCACTTTTTTCCTCTGCGTGATTCACTCTAGCTATTTCCCTGTCATACGGGTTTGCAAGAATAATATAAACATCATAGTCTTTTTCAATACACAACTCATATAGAAGGTTACGCATTTTAGGTTCATCAAAAAAGCTATATAAAGAAATACCTACAAAAAACAGTTCCTTATCTTCTTTAGCCTGATAGAAGAACTGTTCCCAATCAACTGAATTCAAGTATATTTGACTATCTTTGTTTCTGAAAACATCACGATATCCCTCTTCATATGTAAGGACACCATAATCATCTCTTTTTTCAGCATAATCATTTTCCAGAATATCTTCTCTCGTCATATAAATGGCCAAAATTGTAGAAACAAAAGCAGAAATAGCCATTACTGTTATTTCTTTTAACCAACCAATACTATATTTTAGAGATAGTATCATTAAACAAATCATAATAATTGTAATAACAAACAATCTAACAAGCGTTGCATGCCGTCTTGCAATTCTTTTCTCTAATGTTATTCTATCCATCTATACAACCTCTTCCTTTGAAGTACACCATCCTTGCGCATATGATAAATAATTACAATAATAGGATGTGCAACTAAAAATAATGATTAATTCCAGATATAGACATACAAATTTTCTGAGACAATCGTTTAACAATATCCCCTTCTAATTCCGATTCGCAATAATCATAAAAACTATTTGTTCCGTCTCCCCTCTCATAATCTCTATATGTCAAATTATGAAGTCTATACAAATTATCGTTTGAAAAAATACTAAATGCTTCATTTGCCATAAAAAACTGTCTATTGCTGAAGTCACACTTTATGTTTAATGGATTTGTCAATTTTTTCCCCCAGCCATGTGGAACAATAAACTGACCTGATGGCGTCCGTTTCGAGCAGTTAGATATTTTAAATAAATCAATGTCATATGATGGCTTACTGAAAATAGGGAATATACATTCCTTATTCACTGTATAACAACCGATTTTTATTGAATTATCATCGTCCATTCCATAATGGTGAAAGTGTTTTATCTCAATAATATCAATCTTTAAATCTTTTAATATACTATAGGCAATATTTTCATGTCTTATTTCATTATATTTGTTCAGAGATTTTGCCGTATTTCGAAACAATATTGCATCTCGACCATTAATATAACGAAAATATCTTTGTCCGCTTTGATATACTTTTATTCTATCGTAATACCAATTTCCACTCACAGGATATAATCCATTATAACACTTCGTAAACTCTTTTGCGGTTGAATGCATTATAAGATAATATATTCCATTTTCATCAACACATAATGAAATAAAATGATTGCCACTATTAAAATTCATAATATATGAACTATTTTTCCATAAATCTTCTAAATTTAATAATTTATTAATAAACTTGTCCGTATCAAAATCAGGTATTTTACCCAACATAAAAATACTTGCTGAGCAACAATTTACAGTTGTATCAACAGGAATTATCGGTTCTTTGCATCGCCAATAGACATATACTCCTGTTGGAAATCCTCCTGCAAGACGGTCAACATCATAAGGAACACCCAAATCCAAAGAATCAATTATATGAAACTCTGCATTTTTATCAAAACATTGCAGTGCCTTTGTCGCAATCTCCTGGGTTTCATTTATATACTCTACTAATTCGCGATAGGTGTTATCCATATATTATAATCATCCAATTATCACTTATGATAATTAGGTTTTTCCTCCCTCCATAACTGAATCTTTTATCGGTAGTAAATATAAGTAATTAAGATCACATATAACAATTCCAATGTATTTCTTATAAATTATACCCTCTCCCTTTATTTTCAGCAAATCACGAACAACGTATCCCGTATTCCAAACATCATATTCAGCTTTTCATTCTTATAGATTTTTTCAATAAATCTTTTCTCAATTTCCCTGCATGTGCCTATGGCATTCTATCACATATCTTATACTTTCTTCCTACGGTTGCGCTGTACAACAGCACATTTAAAGGCCTTTATCATGAACGAATATCATCATTATTAACAATAAAACTTGATTTCGTCAATTACAAAGAATTCTTTCCACTTCGCACAAATCATAAAGAACTGTGCCGAAACAAATTCGGTCAATTCTCGAAGTTCCTTTGCTGGGATATCGCTCCCATTACTGGCAGCGATGCATCCGCCCGATTTTGTCAACCACAATTTAGTGGCATTTGGAGATGGTTTACCTTTGCAGATATGGACATGAATCGGTTCCCCATCTTCATTTGCCCCAAAAAACACTCGATATCCACTAAAAGTAAACAAACTAGGCAATTTGTATTCCTCCATTTCTCGCATATCGGTAAAGAAGGTGGGCATTGCTTTCAAGTAAACGGGTAAAAAACTCTATCTCATCTTCAGAAAACCCTTCATTGTACAGCCATTGATAACTCGGCAATTCACAGCGTGCAGAATCAAATCCATCATCAGTAGCTCTCTCAAAATGAACAAGAAGCGTTTCCACACCATTCTTTTCTACAATCTGAGAATGGACAATTTCTGTTTCATCCGATAATGTCATGATGCTGGGGTCAAAAGGTATCTTTGCAATAAATTGTATTAATTGTTTTCAAAATAATAGTTAAAAACATATTCAGATTGCCCAAATCACTGCTATATACAAAGGTTTTTGGCATTAATATCCGTACAATTCATAAACAATTAATACATTTGTTTAAAGACATGGCTTTTGACGCCAACATCATGTCATATATGGATACATCATAGTTAACGACCTCCTATTTTTTTCATCGTACCACAATCACGGAACGTTATCAAGATACTATATCTGGTTGAAATCCAGATATACCCCGTATTGTTCTACTAAATAACACTATTTCAAACAGAAAGTTTAATCTTTGTATTTATTTACATGTATTTTTTCAAATTCTGTTACTTTAGACAAATATATCAGGGTCTGTTCAAAATATTGCTGTTCGCGAATGTTTAGTTTCCTATATATTTCTAACAATCGTTGTTCAGTAGCTGAATAACATCTTCCCTCTCTAATTCTTCTACGGTAACATCTAAATACTTCGCTATCTCATGAATGTGCTTTCTATACGACTTAATATGATATTGGGGTCAAAAGCCCCTCTATAGTACCTTGAAAAGTTCATATATTTTGCAGTAAATACAAGCCTAAATGGTTTACTTGCTATATAATAGAGATATCTTAGGAAGGTAATCTCTATGTCATTCAAAGAAAACGCTTACCAGCAAATGTCTTTTACAGATAGTTTTTCCGGATTAACTGCCAGGGAACAGAAAGCACTGGAAAAATCCTGGGCAAAAGTTTTTGCCGATGAAATATTTCCTGCCATTGATGAAAAGCGTTTTTCTGTCTTATACAGTGATAAGGCATCCAGACCGAATACTCCGGTCAACGTGATTGTTGGTGCGCTCATCATCAAAGAGCTTTTTGATTATTCCGATGATGAGATGGTTGAAAATCTTATGCTGGATTTTCGAATTCAGTACGCACTGCATACAACAAGTTTTGAAGAACAGCCTTTGAGTGACAAGACATTGAGCCGTTTCCGCAAGAGGTGTTATGATTATGAAACTCTTCACAACAAAGATCTCTACCACGATTGTGTGAAAGATCTAAGTGCTTCCATTGCAAAACTGATGGGAATCAGCGGTAAAGTCAGGCGTATGGATAAGGTGACACATCTAATACTTCACATATGATCAATATCTTATCCGATACCGGATTCGTTCTTTTCTTTTTCCAGTCACTGATCGAACTCTCTGCAATCCCGGTCCTCTGGGCAAACTCTTTCTGCGTCATCTTTCTCTCTTTCAGTAACTCAAATATCCTGTCACTTACTGTCTTCATTCCGCTGTTTTCCTTTCTCCTGGCACATCTCTTTCAAGCACGACTCAGCATACTTATGCAAGGAGATTGGATCTGCACCAAGGATTACTTATCATCCCCACTATCTATAGCTGTGGAATCTTATCTCCTTGCAGGATTAACTTAAAACTTTGTAAAAGTATAACACTTTCTTCAATATTTGTAAATACGAATTTATTTGATTATAAATATTTTATTGTGTCTGACACCTAGATGTTATATCCGCTATATCATGAAGTGTTTTGTCGGTCGCATGATTAAGGTTCGTTTCTATTTTTAACAAGCATTCTTCTTTATCACACTTATCATTAATTATCAATAATACTCCAGCAGCTGGCGCAAACTAATGTCGAAACCAGCTTGTTTCAATTTGTCTTTATGCGCGTAGTAAAGTGGAACAACAACATCTTCCACCACATCATCAGATGCATGAGCAAGTTTCCTATTGCACACCGGACACACACAGACCATATTGGCTTCTACATTCAGATCTTTCTTAAATTTATCCTGCGCCCGAAGCGGAATCAAATGGTGAATCTCCATATATGGGTGACCGGTTCTGTCTTGGAAGGTTTGATGTGTACGGTCTACTTCGCACTTATAATTTTGTTCAGCCATTACTTTCAGTTTTCTCTGTGGATTACTGGACATATATTTCTGCGTTATCATACCGGCTTCAATGCCACGCCCCACTGCTGTTTTGGCCAATTCCCTGTCAAATTTCAAATCATCCCAATCCATCTGACGCTTTAGTTCATCAATAACGGCTTCAGGGTCTTCCGCAGTATCCAACAAATGACACAGCATAAGCACAGCTTCATATTTCATCTTCTGGTCATCTTCGAGATTCTCGGCCATCGCATATTCTTCCACGAGATGATGAATCCAACCCAAGTCCGAGCAGTCTGCCTTTCCTGTAAAGTCCACCATTCCGCTTGTCAGAAGCCCCTTTTTCCAGCTCACAAAGCTACGATCTTCAACTGCATTTATCAGTATTTGAAGCATTTTAAACATCGCTTCCAAATCTTCATCCAAGCATTCAAAAGAATTATACTCTGTATCATCCAGACCATTATCCCTTGAAAAGTTCACCACATATTGAGGAGTTATACCATTGGACATTGTGAATCCATCGTGGTTTTCTTTTATAAATTCCTTCATACTGTCTTCAATGCGCCCCATCCATACATCATACTCATCTGGTGGAGTTACCGGAATATACCCTCTCGAAAAAATGCTTCCATACTCGGACGCATAACCATTTTCATCGAAAAATACATCATATGATGTATTACCTTTCCATTCCGTTCCATAGTGTGCATCTAAATAATCTTTTACAAAATCATTTATAGCATCAAGCTGAATCCCCTGCTCTACGGGCTCACAATCAGCACGGTATCTTATATCTGTAGACTGCACAAGAGAAATGTAAATATGTTTGATTTTATCTTTAAAGGAAATCACAATATAAAACCAGTCTATTTTATTTCTATTTCGATCCAGAAAATGAATCTCTATTCTGGGAATAAAATGCGGCCCTCGTTTTAGAGTACCTTTTACAGAAACACGATTTGGGTTTACTTTCAAAAAACGATAAATAGCTGCCGGAATGTCTCTTTGCAGTAATCTGGATGCCTCCTGCTCTATATCAACAGGAATACTGTTGTCTCCCAATTTGCTGATTTCGTAATATAAATTACGCACATCATCAACGTAGAGACTGATAGATTCCCGATCATCGTCTTCATCAGCAGCCGTAATTTCTGGAAAAAACTTTTCTATCGGTTCGCCCAAGACGCACGCAATTTTGTAAAGTTCTTCTACACTGACCGATCTATTTCCATTCTCAACTTTGCTGAGAAGCGATTTACTCCATTCTAATTCTTCTGCAAATGAAGTAGCGGAATAACCCTTTATTTCTCTCAACCGCTTTATTACCTGCCCTATATTTATTTCCGGCAAATTGTAATCCAGACTCATTCATCATCCCTCCAATCCTGATAGTATCATTATAATGTTTCTTTTTCATTTTTTCAATAGTTTCTTTTTATTTTTATTATTAGTTTCTATTTTAGAAACTTTTCTTTTATTATACTATCAAACTGAATTTCTGATCTCACCTCTTGACTTCTCCCCTCCTTTATTGTATGATAGGAACAGAAGTTCCCGAACTTTTGTTCTCATTATATAGGAACAGTTGTTCCTTGTCAAGTAGCTTTGCAAAATTATGTTGTAACTGCTGGTTTCTTTCCCGCCAGCAGGCAGCATATTATCCCACATGGAGGCATGACATGAAGAAAGATACGAACTTTGAAACAAATCCACTAAACACACAGGACGCCAAAGCAGAAGCTGCCGCTGTCCTGACCCCCGCTGCGACCAATGGAGAAAAAATAAAAGCCCTCCGCACCGCCCAGCACATGAGTATGGCTGAACTGGCACGTCGGGCTTCTATGTCGGACCGTGCGATTCGTTATATCGAAGCCGGCGACCGTGAGCCAAGCGTCGAAGCGATCCAGAAAATTGCCGCCGCCCTTGGCGTCACCACAGATTATTTTATGGATGATGCCACCTTCCAGCAGGAACTGAACGACGATCTCTTTTATGCGGATGTCCGTAAGAAGTACGGTTCCCGCGGTGTTGCACAGGCAAAGAAAATAAAAGAACAGACCACTGCCCTTTTTGCAGGCGGTGAGCTGTCCGAAGAAGACCAGGCGGCCTTTATTAAAGAAATGGAAGCACTTTTCCTCGACGCAAAAGAAGACGCGAAGAAATTTACTCCTAAAAAATATCTGTGACGATTGTGCTCCAGAGGAAAGGAGTCTCATTTGAACACACGCGCTATTAATGCTGCCGATGCCGTAGTTCGCCGCTACAACAGCCGGAATCCGGAAGAAATCATCTCAAGGCGTGCCATAAAGGTCAAAGATATCCGGTATTGCCGTGACCTGCTGGGATACTACTCCGTTATGCTGAACTGCGAGTACATCGGCATTAATCCTAATTGTACTACCGCCCAGCGGGTCTCTGCTCTGGCGCATGAACTCGGCCATGCATTTTTTGACCGCAGCCATGCTACCTCCGGGCAGGCTTTCCAGGACACCTATTTTTACAGCCTCGACAATTCAAGCGCAGAACGGAGAGCCAACATCTTCGCAGCTTAACTTCTGCTCTCAGATGATAACGTTCTCAAACCGATTGGGTATTATGAATTCAACGCTGATCGGCTTCAGCTGGAAGCAAGTCTGCCTTCCCGCTGTTCTTCTGCCTACCGTGCTATGAAATACCAGGAGCTCCTGCAGGAATTTCAGTACACACACTCTGGTCTTTGTACCCCGGCCGAGATTGCACAGACCAAAGGCATCGAAAAGCATTTCATAGATTTCAAGCTGAATATCCTCGCTGAAAAAGGATACCAGCTCCCCGTCCTTCCAGAACTCCGCAGCGATTTTCTGAAGGACTCTATGAAGAACGGCTGTACAGAAAGCGAGGTGACGATGGATTGACTTACTATTACTGCGATGCCTGCCACTACTGCTTTGAAGGCACTTTTTTGCCCGATCGCTGCCCGGACTGCGGTGCAGATCTATACAACGATAAACCTGCTGTCAGACTAGCGACAAAGGATGAGATAAAAGAACTGCTCCGAATCCGAGCGGAAGATGATGAATGCGACCCTATAGAATAAGTACTACTGCCCCACTGTGTGTGTTTTCCACAGTGAGGCTTTTTTCGTTACAAACTATACGCTTCCATCATCAGCCGTATCCCGACTTTCATCCCCTCCTCAAATGCGCTTTTCTCCCAGGCACAGCACACGCTTCCCTGCCTGACCATAATCTCCTCCCAGAGAGGGATCTTACCTCCAACACAGTCCTCTACCAGTCTATCCATGCCAGATATCTCTCGCAGCCACGCTTCAAACTCCTTATCTCGCGCCCTTGCTGCTCTCCCCGCCGCTGTAGTCTTCGGCGCTGCGGGATTATTCTCTGTGTAAGTCTCATAGATCAGGTCGAGTAAGTTTTCCACCGGTGGGTAATACTTCGGCGGCGTAGTGTTGATGTAGTTTTCCAGAATTTGTTTCAGGTTCTTTAATGCCTCGTTCTCAGTAATAATGCTACCTTCCCTTCCAACCGGGTGCAATTGAATTCCGATTCCGGTTATGAGGGATATTACCGTCTATTTCTGCACATAGCAAGTGAAATCTTCAGGATTTCAATTGCTCCATCTTCGTCTTGATACTTCTCATCCTCACAAAAACAAAACCACAGCCCCACCGATGAAGGTTCCGATCAGATTCAGTCCGACATCAAACCATGAGAAATGCCGCCCCTGTATCCACGGCTTTGTGGCCTCGTCCACATAACTCCACGCTGCCGCCACCAACATCCATTCAAGTGATGCCCCGCCAATCTTAAGCGTCAGCCCCAGCAGGAACGTAAACACAGCGAACACGACAATGTGTGCCGCCCGCCGCAGCTTTCCGTTCAGGTCATTGATATCATTATCGAGAAAACGAAGATGCTCTGCCAGCTCCCGGCTTGCCCTGCCTGTGTGTTCCCCATCCTGATGGAAAAGGTAGGTCATGAAAATAAACCAGAGAATCATGGAAATTAGAGATATATAAAACGCCAATGTGCTTTACCTCCCGTCAGATTCATTACCTCCTAGTAGATGAATAGCCTCCTGCCAGTTGATGCGTATCATTCTACCATAGTATTCTGCACATAGCCAGTATCTGATTATGCGGCACAACAAATAGTCTGGACATCACACAAAACTCATTTGCTCTGAATCTTTATTCCTCATTGGCTCCATCTTCTCTTTCGCTTTCTGCGGCGCATCGATCAGGCCGAACCGATAGAACATTGCGTAGATGTAGGTCACGCCCCGGATATCACCGAGGGCCTTCGGACGGTCAACTACAGAGCCAATACTCGGTATATTATGAAAGGCCAGCAGAACGGAACTCCAAGCCAGGCTCTTGCTGTTTTCTCGCCGGTCGATGAATAGCTCCTTCGTGTACACACCGCCCTGCTTGTATGCCTCGGCCTGTTTGCAGGCCTCATCCTGCTCATTGGCCACACCACTCTCAGTATTACCTCTGCCCCGCCCTTTCTTCAGACTGTACGAGAATACCAGCCCGGAATAGGTGCGGAACTTATATCCCTGGAACGCAATTACCGCTGCCCACAGAGCTTCCTCGCTATGTTCGGCCCTTAACTCCTCCAGAATCTTTTCCCGCTTCCGCATCCGGCGAATACGCTCTGCGCCGACGCTCAGATTTTTATTATCTGTTTTAGCCGGGAAGTATACACCCTTCTCATATGGCAGGTACGAAGTGACAGAGGCTTTGGAGAGATTAAGTTCCTGCATCGTCGCTGCGATAGCTTCTGTGTGTGACAGACCGGAGTCTCTGTGTTTATTGAACACTCTTTGAACCTGATCAGCGGCATCAGACTTGTACACGCCGGCGGTGATCAGCAGTTTGCGTACCTTTATGGGATTAATGTCGAGCCCGTCGGCTATAACTTGGAGAGACGGATGGTCAGCGGTACTGTAGAGCACCACGGCTGCGTCCATCTGATTCTGAAGGATGGAGCTTGGGTTGTAGTCCGGCTTTGACTTCTTCCGACCGCCACCGGGTTTTCTTTTTCTCCCCATTTTCTCACACCCCTTTCTATTTCCAGATTTGCATTTTCGTTGTCCGACAAATGTCTGTCTGCATAGTTCTTATTTCCATTACAAACTATATATTTGCTCCCACAGAAAGCCGTGTGTACGATATTTTTCAAAATTTTCACCCATCAAATATTTTCCACACGGCTTCAAAATTCACTTTTTTTGATACCCGCTTTACTTCAGCTTCACCAGAACATCTTTACTACACAAGATTCGTCCTGGGTTGGCTTAATGGAATTGTCAAAAAACTATTATTTTCCTTTTCTGGTGCCAGAACCCGGGGGGTTCTTAAGAAAGGTTGAGTTGGGTGGAGAGTGGTGGCGTTTAGCGTGCCTCTCATCATTGGTTCAAATTTTCGTGAGGCACTTGATTCTCAGTTGGACAACCTATTCTCATTTTACGCGGATCATTACAATCACCTTTATCTTAATCTTTTCATTGTCGCTGCCAAAAGTGCTCGAACGTTTAATTCACTCTCTGGTATGTTCTCAACTGCAAATTTATAAGAATATCTGTAAACCTCTTTAATAGTTACATTCAATTGTTGTGATAACTCTGATGCTATTTTTTCTGCTTGCTGTTTGCACTTTTTCCGAAAACTTCCTCTTTCTCCAATTTTACTATCATACTGCGCCTGATTAGTGAATTCGGGCAAGTCAGCTTCATATGCAATAAAATCAAATTGTTCTGTAATGGTATAATCGGCTTGCTGATTACTATACTCAGCACGCACCGACTGCAAGAAAAGCTGTTTCTTTTCAACATATGTTTTTACTAAAAGAACTTCTGGCGTATACGGCAGGAATTTAAGGAAGCGACTGTTATCATGAAACCTCTGTATATCTTCTTGATTTCCATATTGAGGATATGGTATCACATCCGTTTCAACATCTTTATCCATGAATGCGGTAACAAAAACATTATCGTAAAACACATAGTTATTTGCTTCCACATAAAAGTTCATAACATTTTTATATCCCCCAATTTCCAGTACACGAATATCAAGGTAGGCTTGTTCTGGATAGTAGGCAAAATACCTTCTTTTTAATTCCATAAACAATGCCTTTGCCATATCATCTTCTACCAGAACAACAATATCTGGCATCGTATCTTCCCTCATGCCAATAGCACCAATAGCTTTAGCTGGTGGACAATGATACATCACCTCTATTTGACCGCTGTCATTTCTCTCTTCAAGAAGTATCACATCTTTTTGACTTCTTATCAAACTTGCAGAATGCGTTGTAATTAAAATCGTAAGTCCTTTTTCCTCTGCCAATTCTTTAAGACATGAAAGTAATCGAATCTGTGCAGATGGATGTAGTGCCAACTCAAGTTCATCAATCAATACAAGAGAGCCATTCAACACATTATGTATATCATATAAAAGATTCAATAACACTATTTCGCCAAAGCTAAAGTTTCTCTCTGTATAAAATCTTCCGTCACCTGTCGGTATCGCATATGCTATGTTTCTACGCCTAGTATCTGCTGCAACTGTTCCTCTTCCACGATATAACTGACCCGTTGTAATACGAATCATCTGTGAATATTTGTTTGTTCCAAAAATCTGATTAAGCTTTTCATTAATCCAATCATCTCCGCGATTATTTCTTCGTGGAGTAATCTCTGTTTGTGTAAAAACTCGTTCATCCTTTGTTGTAATATTCACAACTTGAGGATATCCCATAAGCGTCAGAACATCATTCTGCTTATTTGCCTTCCATTTTCCACTCGTTCTTTTGGAATATTTGACATTTTCTCCATCTACTTCATACTGTATATACCCAGAAAAGAAATCCAGACGATCATTTCCATTTGAAGCTGGGAAACCTGTTCTAAATGCATTACTATTTTTAATTCTACTTAAGCAAGTAAATAATGTTGTCTTGCCACTTCCATTTTTTCCTGTAACAATATGAAGTCCCGGCGTAGGAATATAGAACTCCATATGATTAATGTTTTTTATGTTATCTATTACAATTTTCTTCGTCATCCTATATCCTTCCCGTACAGTCTTTTACACCCTTATCCCAAGCGAATACTTCGTCATCTGGACACATTCTTCGATGCTCGTCTTTACTTGTTCTTCGTCCAGAATATTCCGAACTTCTACCGGTGTACAAAGTATTTGATTGCGGTCAACTTTAGTATATGTATTCGCACCATACGCATTTGCCGTATAATTCCATAAGCCTTTGCAGCCGACTATGGTCACACAAATATACACTGCTGTTGAACGCCCCAGTTTTTTATACATCTCCGCTGTGCCTAATATCAGTTTTCTTAATTCATCTATGAAGTCAAACACTATCAGGTATTGTTCCGTATTTAACTCCTTACTTCTCACATTTTGTTCTTTTATCTCCAAATCCATCTTCAACTCAATGGAGCCGTTATTGAAAATTTGCAACTGTTCGTAATCATGCAGCTCAGAATAATCTGGGAAATACACCCCATCCACATTCGGAACTGCACGATCAAAGATCATACCATTAAATAGGGCATCAAAGTTCAGCTTTCCCTGCTTGTACAATTCGAACATTGGAATATAATCCATGGAGTTTTTAAATGTAGCTGGAACTATGTGCACAAGTGCAAAAGGCTTCTTCATTTCTGCGATATTTTCTGCTAATCGTTCTTTTCTAAATTCCTTGATATCTTCTGACAGCATCGCAGCATTCAAGAAATTATTTCTCATCTCCGTATAACTCATTGCCTGTTTCTTATTCCCATGCCTTATATAAAAGTGAAACTGCCCTTCTGGTTCTTCAGTAATATACGGCTTATATAATCCTCGATGAATGTGGAGAACTACAACATATTTATTCTCTTGTAACGAAATAAACGAGAAGTCCACCTCAGGCATTACAGGCTGAATAGCTTGCAGTTCATTCCTGCGATCCAGTTCAAACCGATCAAGATTCAACAGAGGAATGCCAACCACTGCCCCTGCCATCCCAGAATCTTCACCGATACCATAGAAGATGTATCCTCCATCCGCATTGGCAAAGGAACACACATCATTTCTAAATTCAGCCTGCTTTTCTTTCTTTTTATTTTTATCTGTACATTCAAGAGGAGCAAAATTCACCTTGTAATCAATGAAATTGTTCTCTCGATAATCATCATTCCGGATAAGAGCCTGCAGATCCTCTGCCGTCCAATCCTTGAATTCTTTGTTATTGATTCTCATAAGGATGCCCTCTTGCATTTTAAATCCACACTTCACATCTTAGCCGATTATCAATAGGATAGGCGTTGCCTGCTGCTCACCACGGAGAGGTGTGCAAAGTACCGAGCAGCTACCGTGCAGGGATAAGGTATCCATGCACAGCCTTATTTTAGTATATAGCGGGAATCGACAGAAATCAAGCTGACAATTCATATTCTCACAAATCGATGTACAGTTCTTCTCTATACACGTCATCCTCGATCAGCTTCTTAAAGCTTTGAACCACAGCCTCTTTGTCTTCCTTATAGGTAACACCGAACCACTTGTCCTTGGTTTCCAGCACCTTCACCGTATACTTCCCGTCTCTGAGCAAGCCGCCGATATGGGTTGGCAACAAATATTCTGCTTTCAGAGGATTCGCCTTCACGTCATTCTCAAAGAACTCCTTAAAGCCCTGCTCCAGAACATCCAGATATGCCGGAGCACATCCTTCCTTTGCCGGGAATCCCCAGAAGTTCATAGACACATAAGACTCGGGGTTCAATTCAACACCATCAGCAGATGCGCCGTCATCCGTCTTAATGATATTGCTGGTCTCGACAACATCGGTGATGTGAGTATGGCCTTCCGCCACTTTGCACACACCTCTGGTGACTCCACCGTTATCTGATAATGTGTTTTTCAGAATAAATCCAGCCATCGCAATGGCATTATCCGCATGATCCAATACAAGCCAGTCATGAAGTTGCCGGAATGCTTCTTTTCCGTAATAATCATCCGCGTTGATCACTGCAAACGGCTCGTGAATCAACTCTTTCGCGGCGAGAACTGCCTGTCCTGTTCCCCAGGGCTTTGTCCTTCCTTCCGGTACTTCCCCCGGCACATTATTCAAATCCTGGAAAGCGTAGGAAATTTCCACATTCTTTTTCTCGCAGATAGCTTCCACACGGTTACCAATCCGCTCCCGGAAATCAGCTTCGATATCCTTGCGGATAACAAAGATAATCTTGTTGAAACCTGCTTTGATTGCGTCATGGATAGAATAATCCATGATAATTTCATTATGTAAGCCAACCGGCTCCAACTGCTTGATGCCGCCGCCAAAGCGAGAACCGATGCCAGCGGCCATTATTAGTAATGCTGTGTTTTTCATATTGTTTTTCCTCTTGGGCTTTATTTTATAACCAATATAGTAGATAAGACCGCCAATGACTCCGCCCAGTGTGTTATAAAAGAGATCTGATAGCTGCCAAGTTCCTAACCGTAAAAACAACTGGAGCATTTCTATAGCAAAGGAAAACAGGAATACTATTTTCGTACTATTCCACAGTACCGATGCCATTGTCATCCTGGGTAAAATTCTTTCCTTATCCGTCCACAGTAGAAGTATCGTAAACGGAATAAATAGTGCCAGATTCTCGATACACTCTGTCGTGAGTTCTCCCTTCGCGTTATAAAGCCCCCAGACACCTATCACATTACTCACTGGATTCGCCCACATATTCCGATTCAGCAACGTTCGGAACAAGATCATCACAGTATAGAATACCAAGAAGAAGATACGGCGAAATGTGGAGTCGGATTTAAACCAGAAAATCCATTCTTTCATTGCCTGTATTATAGAAGGATAGGCTTTATATACAAACATAAACAGTACAGACAAGATGACTGCAAACCAGAACGGCTGGTAAAGGGCGGTAAGAACATTAGTGACTATTTTTGAAATTATTTGCATTGCTCTTGTCCTCCCTTCAAGTTATCTTCCTTCCGGTACACGTAAAAGCGATACAATAGCATTAACACACATGCTTCATCCTAGATCGGCTTTATAGAATTTTCACAAAAATTTTATTTGCCGTTTCTGGTGCCTGACCCCACTGTGGTTTATGTTGTCAGACTAGCGACAAAGGATGAGATAAAAGAACTGATCCGAATCCGGGCTGAAGATGATGAATGCGATCCCATAGAATAAGTACCACTGCCCCACTGTGTGTATTTTCCACAGTGAGGCTTTTTTCGTTACAAACTATATACTTCCATCATCAGCCGTATCCCGACTTTCATCCCCTCCTCAAATGCGCTTTTCTCCCATGCACAGCACACGCTTCCCTGCCTGACCATAATCTCCTCCCAGAGAGGGACCTTACCTCCAACAAAGTCCTCTACCAGTCTATCCATGCCAGGTATCTCTTGCAGCCACGCTTCAAACTCCTTATCTCGCGCCCTTGCTGCTCTCCCCGCCACTGTAGTCTTCGGTGCTGCTGGATTATTCTCTGAGTAAGTCTCATAGATCAGGTCGAGCAAGTTTTCCACTGGCGGGTAGTATTTTGGTTCTGTTTTCGATAAGTAGTTCTCCAGTATTTCTCTTAATTTTTCGATAATGCTACCTTCCCTTCCAACCAGGTTTATTGAATTCCGATTCCCAGTTATGAGGGATATTACCGTCTATTTCTGCACATAACAAGTTATTTTTCCCAGACAGTTAAGGTTCAATGTTACAAAATCAAAACCACAGCCCCACCGATAAAAGTACCGATCAGATTCAGTCCGACATCAAACCATGAGAAATGCCGCCCCTGTATCCACGGCTTTGTGGCCTCGTCCACATAACTCCACAGAGCCGCTATTATCATCCATCCCAGAGCTTCTCCTCCAACCTTTAGTGTCAGCCCCAGCAGGAACGTAAACACAGCGAATACGACAATGTGTGCCGCCCGCCGCAGCTTTCCGTTCAGGTCATTGATATCATTATCGAGAAAACGAAGATGCTCTGCCAGCTCCCGGCTTGCCCCGCCTGTGTGTTCCCCATCCTGATGGGAAAGGTAGGTCATGAAAATAAACCAGAGAATCATGGAAATTAGAGATATATAAAACGCCAATGTGCTTTACCTCCCGGTATTGATGGGAATCATTCTACCATAGAATTCTGCACATAGCCACTCCCAGAATAATTCTCACCCAGCGTTGATCCTATTCTGTTTTCTTCTCCCTCACCGGTGCCATCTTCTCTTTTGCTTTCTCCGGCACATCGATAAGGCCGAATCGATAGAACATTGCGAAGATGTAGGTCACACCCCGAATATCGCCGAGGGCCTTCGGACGATCAACCACAGCTCCAATGCTCGGAATATTATGAAAGGCCAGCAGAACCGAACTCCAAGCCAAGCTCTTGCTGTTCTCTCGCCGGTCGATGAACAGCTCCTTCGTATAGGTATCTCCTCTACCTTTTTTCAGACCGTAGGAAAATACCAGCCCGGAATAGGTGCGGAACTTGTAGCCCTGGAACTCAATTACCGCCGCCCATAGAGCTTCCTCGCTCTGTTTGGCACTCAGCTCCTCCAGAATCTTTTCCCGCTTCCTCATCCGCCGAATACGCTCTGCTCCAACGCTGATATTATTACTATCCGTTTCGGCCGGGAAGTACACGCCCTTCTCATAAGGCAGATACGAAGTGACAGAGGATTTGGATATATTCAGTTCCCTCATCGTCGCTGCAACGGCTTCTGTGTGTGGCATGCCGGAGTCTTTGTGTTGATTAAACACCCGGTTCACTTGATCGGCTATCTCCGACTTATACACGCCAGCGGTAATCAGCAGCTTGCGTACCTTGATGGGATTGAGGTCAAGCTCGTTCGCTATCGTCTGGAGGGACGGATGCTCCTCTTTATCGTAGAGCACCACAGCTGCGTCCATCTGATTCTGAAGGATGGCACTTGGGTTATAGTCCGGCTTTGACTTCTTCCGACCGCCACCTGGTTTTCTCTTTTTCGCCATCATATCGCCTCCTTTATCCTTATTTTCGTTACAATCTATATATTCCACATACTGCTCGTTTCGGTTTCTTGTTCTTTATTTCCGTTACAAACTATATGCAAACTCCCACAGAAAGCCGTGTGTACGATATTTTTGTTGAAATATTTTCCACACGGCTTCAATATTAGCTTTTCAGCTACCAGCTTTATTTCAACTTCTCCAGAATCTCAGCCGCACTTACTCCATCGGCCATCAGCTTCTGAATCATCTCTTCCAGTTCAGCTTTCTTCGCTTTCTCAGCTTCCGCAGCATCGAACGCTGCCTTCTGCTCTTCCAGCTTTGCAAGCTCTTTTTCTACGGCTTTCAGATCCGCCTTCTTCGCTTTCAGGTCGGCTTTGAGAGCAGTCAGATTCTCTTCGAGGGAAGCGATCTCAGCTGTGAGATTCTCTTTCGCCGAGGTTTTCTCAGCGATGAGGGTATCGAAGTCATTAGCTGGGATGGTAACCTTTGCTTTATTCTTGGAACCCTTGGGACGCGGCATAGATGTACACACTCCTATTTGAAATTTTAAGTGTATTAAGTATATAGCGGGAACTGGCAAAAATCAAGATGCAGTATTGGTATCTCCCGCATATATTCCACACATTTTTCTCAATTTGATATTGGGGTGTACATACCAATATGCCGAATCGGGCCTGATTTCCATCATGCGTTTTGTAGAAATACGGACAATCCTCGTTTTGATTCTACACTTTGCCGTATCAAAAACTGATGAAATTCTCAGTTTGGGTGCGGGAGATCAATCATCCTTGTCTTACTGATGACATAACACTTCGTTCAAAATCTTTAAGTTTTGCCCTTTCCTCCATAGAGTAGTTTCTGGGTAACATAGGATTTATCGGCATCACAATCTTCCCATTTCTTCGAACCTTAACTGTTTTACATAATACCTGTGCAGATTTTTCACTTTTTCTTCCCATTGACGTTTGATTTTTCGCTTTACCATTCCTTGAATGCATAAATGTCACCTTTACATAATACTATAAATTTATGCCGACTTACCTAAAATAGTTTTAGAATATATCAATTGTAAAAACCCTTGAGGCAACTCGTCGAGACCATTTATTCGATCAATCCAATTTGAATCCAATGTATCAAGATAAGTAGCATATTGCTGTGCTAATGCAAATAAGAGTTGCGCGGATTGTGTGTCAAATACTTCGATGTTTTCTTGTGTATTTAAGCAATCACAACATAAATATCCAAAGTATTTATATGTTCCATCTGTCAATTTTGTTCTTATCGAGACCACAATTGCACAATTATAATATGCATCAAAGTCGGTATGTTCGTTCATATAGTTTCCACTATTTTTCTTTGCATTATTTATTATGAAATGGTCTTTCTTCAAACAATGCACAAAATCAACGTTTCCATCAATTGTGTAGTATGCCTCTCCTATTTCCCTCTCATGTTTATCATATGTCTTTTTATCCCTGAATGCTGTGTACACAACAATTTTATTCCTTCCGTTTTCTTTTGAATAATAAGGTTTATCAAATAGTTTTATAGTTGCCGAAACACTCTTTTTCAATCCCTTTGCTGCCAGATATGCCTCTTCAATTGCTACTAAACAATTCAATAAATTGCTAGAATACCGCTTATACACATCGTACAATCCAATTGCAAATTCATTAATGGCGTGATGGATTTCTCTTTGCAGAAGTTCTGTATCTTTAATTTCACTACTTTGAAGGGTTTCCAACATACGATAAGAACGTTCAGCAATATCTGGTATTCGCGTACAAAACTCGTTATTAAGCTTACTAGCATTTTTTTGATTTACGCTAATAACTTCCATCTTTCGAAGTACATCATTCAGTCTTTCTGTAGCTTCTTTTTCTTGTACTTCCAGACTCCGTTGAAGTTCTTGATTCTTTTCTTCTAGCGCCTTTAGACTTGATTGCAAATCTTCCAAATTACGATTCTTCTTCTGTCTATCAAATAATGACCACGACCAAATAATTGCTACAAGCAGTTCTGCTGCGAGTAATCCAATAAATATTGATATAAATCCATTTGTTTCTGTCCTAAAAGCAGATACAACAGAGGCCACAGCACCTAATGCGCCGATAATCCACCCCATTACATCACTGAATCCAACCTTTAGTCTTTTTCCTTGCTTCATTTCTGTTCTCTCCGTACTATAATATTAGATATTAGATATTACATAATTACAACGAATTGGTTTCCTATTCCTATGACTCGTAGCATTCTATTGTATATTTTCGGTGTAATCACATAATTGATAACAGAACTTATATCGCTTCATTTATCATCCAACTGTTAAGTCGGTTCATTGGAATTTCCTGCTGGAAAATACATAGATATGTGGGAAATTCGAGCAACGCAGGAGCCAGTTCATGCCTCCTATTTATTAAATCGCGTTTCTTTCCCATTGGCAAGCACTATTATTCTCACAAATCACTGTACAGTTCTTCCTGATACATGCCATCCTCAATCAGCTTCTTAAAGCTCTGCACAACAGACTCCTTGTCTTCCTTATAGGTAACGCCGAACCACTTGTCCTTTGTCTCCAGCACCTTCACGGTATATTTACCATCTCTCAAAAGGCCACCGATATGGGTTGGCAGCAGATACTCTGCTTTCAGAGGATTCGTCTTTACATCATTTTCAAAGAAATCCTTGAAGCCCTGCTCCAACACATCCAAATATGCGGGCGTACATCCTTCCTTAGCCGGGAATCCCCAGAAGTTCATATCTGACCCTAGTATGATTCCTTCTCAAGGACAGGGCCTGTGTTAAATTTACTTCACCGTAGTAATAAATGCTCCGGCATCCTTTGTGATTGCAAAACCACGATCTGTTTTTTTCTTCACGAAATTATAAAAATCATGATACTTATCAACAATATATCGATTCTGATTTCCATGGCATGACAGAATGTATGCAATTAAAGGCTCTGGCTTTGTGACCGTCAGGCTGTCTTCAAATTGCTGCCAGCTCACCTCTGAGAAATACTGTGATAACTGCGCCCCGCCATTATCTTTTCCAAATTTATCAAAGAGTACATCGGCAGATAAAATAATCCTATCATCGAACTCCCGCACCAATTTGCTGACCTCCTGCATGTGCCTGCTACTGTAGGTACTGCAAATCATTCTTCCACCAGGCTTCAATACACGTCGAATTTCGGAAAAAACCTTTTCTAAATCCTCGCAATAGAACAGCATATGATTGGCGATCACAACATCAAAGCTTCCGTCTTCCGCATATATATGATGGGCATCCATCACCTGGCACTGAATGTCATGATTCAGCTCCGCCAGCTTTTTACCGGTTTCTCTGACGATACCATCGGAGATATCTGTTAATATTATCGAGGCATTATCTGGAATCAGATTCACGTTCTGGGTCCAGAGTGATCCGTCACCGCACCCCAGTTCCAGTACCCTCTCGCCGGGCTTAATATCCGCCATCCGGTAAAGCCAGGGAAACCATCCCTCTTTGTTTTCAGAGTATGCACTATGCAGATGGATGCGTGCGGAAATATTGGAAGAATTAACATATTGTGTTTTTAGCTTCTGTTCTAATTCATTCGCATTGGAAAGTCTCAGCATTTCACTCCAGTTTACTTCCCTGCTTTCCAGAATCGCTTCTCTTGCTTCCTGAATTGATTTTTTCATCAGAATCATCTGTTCAATGTGCTCATCCAGCAAACTCGTCTGCATCTGTAAGGATTCCAGCCAAAAATCCTGGTCTGTTCCTCTGACTGTCAGCTCCTTAATATCAGAGAGAGGGAAGGAAAGATATTTCAAGAACAATATCTGCTGCAATTTTGCAAAATCATTATCCGTATAATATCTCGTTCCATTCTCTGCCACGTGGGAGGGCTTCAGGATATTCTGTGCATCATAATAGCGCAATGTTTTCTTCGTCACATGAGCCATTTCAGCAAACTTACCGCTGGCATAATAACCATCTTTTTTCATCTGTACCCTCCTTTCATTCCGTCAGTTTTTTACAGTTTTGCCTCTTCTAGGTATCTTCTCACCGCATCCTGCCATGTCGGCAAAGGCTCAAAACCATTTTCAATCAGCTTGCTCTTATCCAGTCTGCTGTTTACCGGTCTCACAGCTTTAGATAATCCATACTCTTCAGTCGTAACAGGAACCACTCTGGTCTTCAATCCATACTGCCGGTAGAACTCACAGCAGAAGTCATACCAGGAAATATACCCACCCTCGTTGGTGGCATGGTAATAGCCGTATTTCTCCGTCTCGCACATATCCACAAGTAGGCGTGCCAGGTCGAAGCAATAGGTAGGTGTGCCAATCTGATCATTGACCACCCGAACTTCATCATGGGTCTTGCCCACATTGATCATGGTCTTAATAAAGTTCTTACCGTTCAGACCGAACACCCACGCGATACGGACGATGAAGTACTTCTCCAGCGTGTTCGCAACCGCCAGCTCCCCCTCCAGCTTGGTCTGACCGTAGACGTTCAGGGGCTTATAGTCCTTGCAATCCGGCTGCCAAGGCTCCGTTCCCTGGCCATCGAACACATAGTCTGTGGACAGATATAGCATCTTGCAATTCAGTTTCTTGCAGGTATCAGCAATGTTCTGGGTACCGCCTGCATTCACTTTTCTAACAGCTTCTACCTTATCGTCATCTTCTGCCATATCCACAGCAGTCCATGCAGCACAGTGGATCACCGCATCCGGTTTGACAGCTTCAATCACCTTGGAAACCGCATCTTTATCTGTGATGTCCAGCTTTACGTAGTCCATTCTGGTAACCGCGCTACCATCTGCGACACCTACATAGGTATCTGCCATATCAGAACCGACGCCTTGATGACCTCTTTTATTCAATTCATTCATGACATCATGGCCCAGCTGACCATTAACGCCTGTTACAAAGAACTTCATATCAATTTCTCTCCTTGTAGTTCTTCTCAATCCAGTTGAGGTATTCTCCACTCGTGCATTCTTCAGTCCACTTTCTACCTTCTTCTGACAGGTACCAATCGATGGTCAGCACAATACCATCCTTGAACATGGTGGTCGGTCCCCAACCAAGCTCTTTATTTGCCTTTGCAGGATCAATTGCATATCTCTGATCATGTCCATGACGGTCACCAACATGTGTAATCAGACTTTCAGGTTTACCCAGCTTGTCCAAGATAATCTTTACGATTTCGATATTTGCTTTCTCATTGTGGCCACCGAGGTTATAAACCTCACCAACACGGCCCTTTTCAATGACAGCGAGAATTCCGTAGCAGTGATCCTTTACATACAGCCAGTCACGGACATTCAGACCTTCGCCGTAAACCGGGAGCGACTTGTCATGAGTGGCATTGTGAATCATCAGAGGGATCAGCTTTTCCGGGAACTGATATGGTCCATAGTTATTGGAACAGCGGCTAATCGTCACAGGGAGACCGTAGGTGCGGTGATATGCAAGTACCAACAGATCTGCAGATGCCTTACTGGTGGAGTAAGGAGAACTTGTATGCAGAGGAGTATCTTCATGGAAGAACAGGTCAGGCCGATCTAATGGAAGATCACCGTAAACCTCATCTGTGGAAACCTGATGGTATCTCTCAATTCCATACTTACGGCAAGCATCCATCAATACAGCAGTACCGAGGATATTGGTCTCCAGGAAAATCTGAGGATTTGTGATGGAACGGTCAACATGAGATTCTGCTGCGAAGTTTACAACGATATCCGGCTTTTCCTCTTCAAAAATCTTCTCGATTGCAGCTCTGTCTCTGATGTCTGTTTTGTAAAACTTATAATTTGGATTCTTCAGCTCTTCTTCAATGGTGGAAGGGTTTGCAGCATAAGTGCAGACATCCACATTCAGGACTCTATATTCAGGTCTTTCTGCCAGCAGAAGTTTGCAGAAGCAGTTTCCAATAAAACCAGTACCACCGGTTACTAAAATAGTCTTACTCATATCTCTATCTCCCATTAACAATTCTCGTTGTAAATAAACTGATTATCAGAAGTATCAAGTGTTGGGCCAATCATGTCCTTTTCACTTAATATCGGTTCAATACCATTCAGCAGACTGCCCCAATCTACATTGACCTCAGGTGCATCGTATCTCATGCCGCCCTCTGAAGCCTTGTTGTAAACATTGTCACACTTGTAGCGGAACTCAACGTCATCTGTGAGTGTCAGAAATCCGTGTGCAAATCCACGAGGAATAAAGAACTGTCTGTGGTTCTCCGCTGATAATTCAACAGATACCCACTGTCCAAAGGTCGGACTGCCTTTACGAATATCTACAGCAACATCGATGACAGTACCTTTCGTGCAAGACACTAATTTTGCCTGAGCGTAAGGCGGATTCTGCCAGTGAAGACCACGAAGGGTTCCTTTCTGAGCAGAGAAGCTCATATTGTCCTGGACAAATTCTGTGGTGATACCGAGTGCCTCATACTTCGGTTTATTGTATGTTTCAGTAAAATATCCACGGTGGTCACCGAAAACATCCGTCTCGATAATTAACACACCTGGAATTTTTGTCTCGATTGCTTTCATTACCCTCTTACCTTTCCTTCTGCTACAGCCTGCAGATGCTTTCCATATGGACTCTTCCCATAACGTGCAGCGGACTCCAGCAGTTTTTCTTTATCAATCCACTCATAACGGAATGCGATCTCCTCCGGCGCGGAAATCTTGATCCCCTGTCTCTTCTCTACCATCTGGACAAAATCAGCTGCTTCCACAAGGCTATCCATTGTACCGGTATCGAGCCATGCAAAGCCACGACCAAGAAGCTGAACATCAAGACGACCTTCGTTCAGATACATCTCATTCAGCGTTGTGATTTCCAATTCTCCTCTTGCGCTAGGCTTCACTTCATTCGCCTTAGCACTTACACCTGCAGGATAGAAATACAGACCTGTTACAGCATAGTTGGATTTCGGATTCTGAGGTTTTTCTTCAATGCTGGTAGCATGACCATTCTCATCGAAAGCAACCACACCGAATCTCTCCGGGTCTGGAACGTAATATCCAAACACGGTAGCACGGTTGTTTTCCTCAGCATCAACTACAGCTGCTTTCAAAATCTTACTGAAGCCATTACCATAGAAAATGTTGTCACCAAGAACCATTGCTCCGGCTTCTCCATTAAGGAACTCCTCGCCAAGGATAAATGCCTGTGCCAGTCCATCAGGACTTGGCTGAACCTTGTATGAAAGATGAATGCCGTACTGAGAACCATCACCAAGAAGTGCCTCAAAACGAGGTGTGTCGGTAGGCGTGGAAATAATAAGAATATCCTTGATACCTGCAAGCATCAATGTGGACAGTGGATAATAGATCATCGGCTTATCGTAAACAGGCAGAAGCTGTTTACTGGTAACCATGGTGAGAGGATAAAGTCTGGTGCCGGAACCTCCGGCAAGAATGATACCTTTCATAGTGTTGATGCTCCTTTATATATATATATATATATATTGATTTCTAATGTACTCTTTCGTTACACTTATCACATATACATCATACACTATGCCCCAAGGTCACACTCAACACTTATTTTTTCAAAAAATTATACAAAAATTTAGAAAGCTTTTTCCTGCTTATGGTCATATCACACACATAACTACGGCAAGCATCAAACCAGTAATACGAGAAAGGTAGAGTCCGGATTATCGGCAATGAGCTGATAAGCTATGTAGGACCTCCCAAGCCCGGTCGGGTGGACAATACATGCCCTGTTGGCTTTTTTGAATGATTTGATGAGTGCCTTGTAGGCTTTAAGGTTATGTTCCAGGATTTGCATTTTTTTCTCTTCCCTACTCTTCTTCACTACTTTTCATCTTCCACACCAATCTACCATTTCCTCATACCAACCTAACCCCACAAAACAATAAAAGAGCAAAAAAAGAGAAAGAAGAAAGAAGGATAAGAAGAATAAAAGAATAAAAGAAGACAAGAACACAACCAAACACAACAATAAAAAAGCGCGGGGATGGGTTTTTAGTTGTTTGGTGGTGTTTGGATTGTGGTTTTTTAGTTGTTTGGATTGATATTTGCTTAGGAAGCACAAAATCAGGTAGGTGATTGGGTAGAATCAGGTATGGCAAGGTGACGAAAATCAACTATAACTTCAAATCCTCACGCTACATGATAGTAAGGTGGAAGTGAAGATTTGAAGTTTAATTGCACAAAAGGCACCCGGATAGTTAGCTCTTGCTTCGAATTTGGGATATCAATGAAAATCAATTATTGGAGGAATCCAGTTTTATAAAATCGCCTAGAGCAAAGTTGTTCTAAATCTGTTTTGGCGAGCTTTCAGCCTATCTTCAACAAACCTATAAAGAAAAGTAATCAGGATTGTAAAAATGGTGATTAGAGCCACTAGAATTAGAAGCGCCCATTCGCTGTTCCATCCATAATTTTCAAATACAGTGCCAATCAGCATTCTTACTGGATAGTGAAATAAGAATAAATACATGCTGATTTTTCCAAGATTGACCATTAGTTTTGTACTAAGACCATCAGATAACTTACCTCTACCACATGCAAATACATAAAGGAAAATAATGCATAGTACAATGTCAAGAAATCTCAATACTCCTTTATCAAATGGAATGGAATTTCTTCCAAAGAAATAGGTAATTGCTATCGCAGAAATAAGTAATTCTTGCCCGCTGCCCATCTGAGTTTTTGACTCTTTATATAAATAACCAATACACATACCTATAGCTAAATACCAGCACCTAATGAAAGGATGTCCATACCTTAAATCGTTTAAAACAGATAAGTTGTTTTGTATTAGTAAGGCACCAGATGAGAGTGCTAAAGTAATTACAACAAAACTACAAATCATGATGAGAGCTTGACTTTTATTTCTAATTTTGTCCACAACGCTCAAGAGCCAAGGACAAGCTATATAGCAAATAAAAATCGTGGATAAGAACCAACATACGCCATTAATACTGTGACTAAATATTGTCATACCTGTAATGGATTGAAATAATGTCAGATCAGTAATTCCAATGATAAACAATTTTGGTAATGTTTTAATCAAACCATCCGTGGTAAAACATACCCATGCCATGCCCAAAAGAAGAGACACAATATACGCTGGATATATCTTCTTTACTTTGGCAACTGCAAATTCCAGTCCGCTTTTTATTGAGCACTCAGGTCTTTTCGAACTAAAGTAAATACCAAATCCAGACAGCATGAAAAAGTAATCAACTGCTAATGTTGGATTATGTAAATACGTGTTGTAGAAATCTCCAAAGATTTCGGATTCACCGAGAAATTCTAAATGGGACAAGATAATTATGCAGCACATAATAAATCTTAATCCTTCAAGCTGAGGTATACGCTTGCTTGCTTGCCTGCTTGCTTGCTTGCTTGCTTGCTTGCTTGCTTGCTTGCTTGCTAAATTGTGTTCCATCTTATTCTCCCTTGTCAAGTTTTTTTGCAAAATATTTCCCTATAGTTTAGATTAGCTGTATCGTGGAATCTGTGGTTTTCTAATTATTCAGTAGAATTCTATTCTTAAATCTTCACGCAACATGATAGATAGTAAGGTAGAGGTGAAGATTTGAAGTTAAATTGCACAAAAGGCACCTGTGGGTGAGGTAATCACTTTGCTCAGTAAAATAGTAAATAAAAACTGAATTCAAAGTAATGATTTTCTCGCCTCGAATTCAGGAGGTCATGTTCAACTTATATTTGGTCCCGATTTCTTCGTCAGAAGCAATAATTAACACCCCCGAGTTTTCAACCAGAATTTTTTATCCGATATCAGATCACGTCTTATTTAAGCCGTTTTTTGATGCAAAAAATGTCAATTATTTTGATATTATACCTAGCGTATTCTAACGGTTTATAATTTAATAGATTCGGAGGTGCACCATCATGTCTATCAACCTGCGTGAATTCAAAAAACTTAAAGGTTCTTACTTCTCTGTTATTGTCATCGCCCATT
Organism: Bariatricus sp. HCP28S3_A7; assembly: GCF_052066375.1. Taxonomy (NCBI): domain Bacteria; kingdom Bacillati; phylum Bacillota; class Clostridia; order Lachnospirales; family Lachnospiraceae; genus Bariatricus; species Bariatricus sp. HCP28S3_A7. Next base: position 97,669 of record NZ_JBQHSG010000008.1, on the reverse strand, counting down.
TCAACTGAGAAAACAGTGTCTGATCTGAGAAAGTTGTGTCCGTGATGAGAATGAAGTATCTTTTGCTGAATTATGTACATAAGAGTTTTTAAATATAGATTATTTTCTATTCTGTTTCCTGATGGATCTGATCTCAGATTTCTTTTCTGATCTCCGGGTGTTTCCATAGCCATTCAATCATACGATGATTCACTGGATCATCTTTTTTTGTTTCTTCTCCATGCAGTAACCATTCCACTTCAACTTCTAATGCTTCAGCTATGTCCTCTGCCCTGTTTTCTTTCAATCTGTAATGACCATTTTCTGTCAGGCTTATCTGTGAATCGGCTATTGATGTCAGTTCAGATAGTTGTTTCAATGTTTTACTCTTCTCAAGTCTTGCCTGTTTCAGTCTGTTTCCTACCAGTGTTTTCTGCTCATTTATACTTGGCATTGATACTGCCGTATTGATATCCATGTCTCCTTCAAAGTATTCAGGATTAACATGTTATACTTCACACACTTTATTAATGAATTTTTCATCTGGTGTTACCGTCTCCACTTACATACGTTTGATATGAGTTGCTGTGCATCCTAATGGTTTCGTAGAAGCTACTGATGCAGTGTGAATACAAATCTCACTTTATAAATAAAGAGAAGCAGCGATCATAGACTACATAAGTATACAGTATTTATTAGCATAAATATGCTATATTATTATGTCCTCTATAACTGAGGACACTGTTTTATCATCAGGACACTAGATTCTCATTTTTCTTGGGCAATAACAATTATTTCCTCCGTTTCGTTATCATATGCAAAGCCGTGTCTTTAATATACACGAAGCTTTCCAGCTTGAACGCAAGGGACAGCGCAATATAGCTTGCAAAGCCTACCATAATTTGAAGTATCAGCTGGACAAGAACCGTAATCATCAACGCCTCACACATACGACCGGTCAACGCCACGATCCCCGCCATCATAGAAGAAAGAATGATGGCCGGGCCAATATCCTTTAATTGCTCAAGATAGCTATAATTCAGAAGCTTTTTGTTAGGTGTCGCATTGACAAAGGAGCGAATAAAGGATGCTACTACATTTCCAACCGCAATAGCATACACTCCGTAACGGACCGAGATCAGCAGGACAATGATCGCAACAGATCTTTTGATCACTTCCATCCGAAAATACAGATCACTGCGTCCGATGGCCTTAATCGCTTCCAAATTTGCCGTCTGCATAGGCTGTAGCAAATAAAAAAGGCAATACAGTTGCAAGAATGGAACGCAGGGCAGCCATTTGTCAGTCAGCAGCAATCTGACTACCGGCTTTGCCGTGACCATCAATCCCAGCAAAAGTGGCGACAGCACATAGGAGCTTACTTTGATCGATCTGCGCGTCATTTGCAGCAGCCTCTCTCTTTCTTCCTGATGCTTTGACAGCACCGGGAAAAGGACACCGCTAATCGCGGTATTGATATTGACAACGATCAAATTCGGCAACTGCTTTCCCTTAGAATAATAAGCCAGATCCTGAGAGCTATATACCTTGCCAATGATGATATTGGAAAGCTCATTGCAGAAATTGTAAAGCAGATTTGATAAGATGATATTGAGTCCATATCGGAACATCGGTTTCAATCGTGTCACAGAAAATACGGCCTTGGGACGCCATTTGACTGTAAACCAAAGCACCATCGTATCACAAAACGAGTTAAACAGATACTGCGCTACTAATGCCCAAATACCAAATCCGCTGACCGCCATTATGATACCAACAGCTGCGGAGCCGATCGTTCCGATGATTGTTGAAAAAAAGAACCTTTTAAACAACATATTTCTGGAAACGAACGCCTGCTGTATATTGTTCACGCCTGAGATCGGTATTTTTAAACCCAGTACTCGAAGCACCGGCGCAAGGATTGGCATCTTATAAAAGGCTGCCGCATACGGTGCAGCTAGCCAGATAAAAATATACAGTAGTAGCGACAATCCGACATTGAAAAAGAACATTGTCGAAAAATCTATGTCGTCTGCATCTGTTTTTTGGATCAGGGCATTACCGAAGCCGCTGGTGACAAATACATTCGCAATCGTAATAAAGGACATCACCAGTGCAATCGCACCGTAATCAGACGGCGCCAATATTCTAGCAAGAACGATAGAAACGACAAAGGTGACCATCTGTGCCAAAATACGTTCGCCAAAGCGCCATGACAATCCTGCCAGTACTTTCAATTTTTCACTTTGTGTCTTAGCCATTTTTTCCCTTCTTTCGACAAGAATCGCCCCTTTATTTCTTGGGACATTCCTCACAAGCCCTTTTCGTCACAGCTGCTGCCACAAAAGACAATCAGGATCAGGACCGCTTTCGTCCCTCTGATCAAAAGTGTGTCTAGATAATCTTTGAGTATATATCGGATCGTAAAATAATCCAGCCAATTACGGATCGGATACTGGAGCAGAAATACATACATAGACAATGCACTTGCCTCTTGAACCCATTTCGTGCATAGTAATATGGAGATTCTTCCTTTTTCAATGCGCAGCACCACAGCAGAACGGCACAAAACATTACATCGACCGCACGAAGACTTACATACGGAAACGGCATGATGCCGCGAACAAAAAACCTCCAGATTGCAAGAATCGTGGAAACATATTCAGCCCATGCATTTGCACTACATCACTAGCTGTCTTGGCATTGGAGATACAGAGCGCCTAGTAGCATTCCCAACAAAACATAAAAGGCACGTATATTCGGCGATCCATATACCAAATGATTAAAAGCAGTAACTGCTTCTATTTTCTGAATAATCGCGCTAAGCCCTAAAATTCCAGCATAGACTATTCCTATAGCCACCAAAATCTGTTTATCCTTCAGCTTATTTACCACTACGCAGCAGGAACGGTGCAATTAAATAGATGATAAACAATGTTGACAAAAAACCAAGCCACGCCATTGATCACTGTCGCAAACGAAATCAGGACCGTGGCAGACTACAGTAGCTTAAAATATTTCAACAGGCGCTTTGCGGAATTTCCGTCCATATGGTCATGAAACTTCCGGCATAAAACCTCACGCTCTTTCTTAAACGGGTCGCGTTCTTGCTGAATATCACGCAAAAAGACCTCAAAGCTGTGCTTATCGCGGATCTTATGTCCCGGCATATAAGAAAGCGGGTCGTCTACCAGAAAACCAACGCCATTCGAATAACTTTTCAAATCGTTCAATTCAAATCCGATCGGACGATTTGTCACCAGATAATCCAAGTACACCGACGAAAAGTCCGTGATCAATGCATCACTGCACGCAAGTAGCGAATAGACCTCGACATTTTCTTCTCTCAATTTTTGATTCGTCCATGTCCAGATATTCGTCAGCTCGCATTGAGGCACATATCTCATGTCCTGATGCGGATGATACTTGATGATCAGGAGCATATTCAGCTCTTGCAAAAGACGGTTCAGGTCTTGGATAAAGCTATTGTCCAAAATCGACATATCCAACTCGGTTTCCATATCCTTGCGGTCAACATTGGTAACATCGATATGCTTAAACGTGGGCATCCATAAAACTATCTTATCAAAACGCTCCAAGCCAAAAGTCTTCTTTGCGTCGTCCCCTCCGTTTATAAGGAGATCGTTACGCGGAAAGCCCGTAAGAAGCACCTTATCTCTTCCTCCCAAAAATGCTTTGCATCGGAGGTCTGCTGCAAAATCGGAGGTGCTTACAATATGTGTATTATAAGCTACCTTCCAGAACTTGCCTCGGCTATCCTTGAGAGGAGTACCATGGGTCAAAAAACATCTTACCTGAGACTTTTTGTAATAACATCCCAACGGCTTGTGTGTATAAAAGCAATAGCCCGCTTTCGCATTATAATACCAATAGTTTAGTTTATCCTTAAAGGACATCGTTCTATCGCTGTAATAGACAAATTTCACATTACTTTTTTTATGCTCTGTGAACTTTTCCGGATGTTCCACCATCCAAACCAGCTTTAGCTTTTCCACTCCTGTCTGCTTGAGCAATTCATCATAGAGTGCCTTTGAATTGTCGCAAAAATCCGAAGTGCTTTCAAACAAGACCAATTTTTGATCGGTAGGCAACCAGAACAGTGGATTCCACTCTCTCCATTCTCTTTGCAACTTATTGATAATTTTTTTTATCATTTTCGTGCTCCCATAATCCCCTCGCGGTAATCCTTGAACCCTTCCAGCATCGCACCGATCTTCTGCAGCTTTTTCTTTTCGCTCAGCACGAGCTTGGCATAGTAGATCATTCTTTTTTTCCTTGCAAATTTCACCGCGTCCTTGTGCGCTTTAAATTTTCTTTTAAAATGAAGATTGTTCCTCATCAGATAATAGTAACGGTTCACAGACAAGTTCGTAAGCCCGTGCTTGCTGAGCGTATTTGCCTTGATCGGTTCACCGATCTGCTGTACGATGATACAATCACCAAATACCTTCAGTTTATACCCCAGAAGCGCGATCTCATAATCCAAATCGAAATCCACAAAGGCAATAAAATAATCATCCAGCGGAAATACACGATCCAGCAGCTTCAGGTTCAAAAAATTGCCCGAAGTAATGTGAAACTTCGGCTCGGATACGATTCCTTTGGGGCAAACCGATTCGGAATACTCCGTACCCTGCGCGCCTACATATCGTTTCACAAAATTTGCCGCATAAATCGCCGTGCAGTCTAGCTCATGATCCTGCTCGATTTGCTGTTTCATATAGAGCATCCCCTCAGTGGAGAACTCTGTATCCTGATCCATGGTCAGCAGGAAATCGCAATGATCCGCCAGCGAGCGTACATACGCTTTGTTCAAAACGCAGGAAATGCCATCATTATGATCGTTGAAGATATATTCTACATTATCGTAATCGGCAGCCTTTTTTTCGATCCATTCATTACGCTGTATAGAATTATCATACAGATATACACAATCCATACTCTTTGCGTATCGTTCCAGCTGCTTTGGGAAATCCCGCTCAGGATTATAAAGGATCACAACACAGCCATATTTAAATTGCACTTTCATTTTTACCACCCAAGCCCGATCATCTCATTTTTCATATCTGCAAACACCTTGGAGGAACGGAAACGCAATGATTTTTCATAGTTTGCTTTCCCCATCGCAGTAAACAATGCTTTGTCCTCTAGCAACCGCCTGATCGCTGTTTCAAAACCAGACTGATCCCCTGTTTTGAAGATTAGTCCGTTCACGCCGTTAACAACAATCTCGCTATTATAGCTAATATCGCTTGCCACCACCGGCAGACCAGCAGAAAATGCATCCAGCAAAGAAGCAGGAAAGCCTTCGCGGATATGCTTGGATGGGAACAGGAATCCGTCATACTCACACAGCTTAGCCGTCACCATTGCATTTGGTAGAACACCGCAATATTGCACGCCGCACTTTTCATCCAAGCTGCCGATATCTTCTTTTGCATCCTCATCCACTGGTCCATAGATATCCAGGCAGACCGGATATCCTTCTTTTCGAAGCTCCTTGATCGCACGAATCGCCATATCCACGCCCTTGGTCCTGCACACTCGAGCCAAAAATACAAAACGTATATCCCTACCATCATCCTTTTCTCGGTCAATTGCGGTGCATTTGATGGGCTTGTAGTCATTATCCGGCTTAAAATTGGGAAACCAAACGGTATTGTGAATCCCTTCTTTACCCAAATTCTTTGCAAGCCCCTCTATTTCCACAAAAATCTTGTCCGCGCACTTCAGGGCATTTACCATAGCCTTGTCGTGCCATTTTTTCCCGGTATGCAATTCATTGATCAGATAGCCATTTATAGAAATGATCACATAGCGATAATCCTTCAACAGCTTTTTCTTTAGGTACGCAATCGGCAAAAGGATGCTCCGCCCGCGGGAGGACACCGCAATGATCGCCGGCTTTTTGCTCATGCAAAACCCGCCGTAAACCTTCAATGCTTTGCCAGGATTCATATTGCGGGTGTCCAACACAGTAATACGATAAACATCTCGTATATTCTGTAATGTATAGGTATTTTTGATGCCCGGTCCCATTGTCATATCAATCGGCCCGATAAAGTCTACTGCTTTCATCATGCCTTCACCATCCTATAGCTCATTTTCTTAGTACGCAGTGCAGACCGTCTAATAATGTCCACGCTTTCATTCGAATCAGCTTGTTTTCTACAAGAAGTCGGATACTTTTAGTTTTAAAAACCATGCAATCCTTGCAAAAAACCGAATCCGTATAAATCTGGATCATGCGTTCCCTCTTTTTCTGCTTGTCCATAGTACGCAACGCATACATTTGATTAACATACGAAACGATTTTCGAAAAAAAGAACAGTCGATACTCCACTGGAGGCAGCTCACGTCCAAATACAACGCGTAGCGTCTTCCAGCAATTCATTACCGCTTCAAAGCCATTTTCGTGAAACCGTGTGTTCAGGCTGCCATGAGATGAAATTTCATATGTATAAACCTTTTTCGCTTGCACGGCGATTTCTTGCGCTCTGTTGATCGTCTGCAGCACAAATTCAATATCCTCATAGATGGAAAATTCTTCACAGAATCTAATCCCATGCTGCACCAGCAGATCACGCCGAAACACCTTACTCCACGGAGAATGAAGAAGCCATTTGAAAAACAATTCCTTGAATTTCTCCTGCATAAAACGGTCCTTGCTACCGCACCAATCCGACTGGGGTATAATATCCTGAAGCTGCGCCTTGTCAATAAAGTGCTGTGTGTATCCCGATATGATCAGATCGACCGGATGGGCGCTTAACTTTTTATCGTATGCTTCAAGCGCGTCCGGTACCAAAAGATCATCACTGTCCAAAAAAATGATATAATCTCCCGTCGCGGTCTCTATGCCAAAATTACGGCTTCTGCTCACACCGACATTTTCTCTGTGGAACGGCTTGATCCTTGCATCACGCCCGGCATACTCATTGCAGATATCGCCGGAGCCGTCCGTGCTTCCATCGTTTACAAGGATCAGTTCCCAGTTTTCATAGGATTGTCCCCGCACTGACTCTATGGTCGCTCTTATATTTTTTTCTGCATTGTAGACCGGAACAACGACACTAAATTTCATAACGAGCTTCTCCACTTAGTAAAGTCCAAATTTTGCGCCAACACGAAGCAACACCACATCCAAATATTTTAAAATATTGAAAGCGCTCCTTCTCTTTTCTTGTGCTTCCCAAAAGCTAACTCTCCGTACCATTATGCGATATAAAACAGGATGCTTTTCCCAGTGCAAGTTTTCAAACACTTCTTTATTGGAAGCATACATTACCGCATGATTCTTACTGGCATTTGTATCATTGTCGCAATGTATGTATAGCTTTTGGGGATTCAGTGCAAATTTACATCCATTCTCAAGCATATCAAGCCACAGCATAAGATCGTCTGCGCCATTGCTTTTAAACGTATATTCTGTCCAGTTTTTGGGGATCGCAGATTTCCGAATAATGGCCTGCCCCGGAGAAACGATCGGATTCGTCACTGCACAATACGCAAAAATGCTTTTACAGCGCTTTTGCATATTTCCGTTGCTGTATAGCTCTTTTCGTTCGCAATTTGACGCTTCCACATAGCCGTTACAGATCACTACATCTGCCTGGTCTTCCAGAAGCTTTTTCATCTGCGAGCTCAGAAACTCTTCTGCAATCTCATCATCCTGATCCAAAAAAAAGATATACTCGCCGCATGCAGCCGCCAGTCCCTGAAGTCTGGTGCGGTGGATCCCCATATTGACGGCATTATTCACAATCCTTAATGTAAACGGCACCTCTTTTTCTGGCGCAGCGATGGTATCCGCAGGAGAATCATTCACCAGCAAGACCTCTACCTCGCTTATTTCCTGCTCATTGAGATTATTAACATTACGGCTCAACATCGAATACAGCTTCTCTAGGTATTTATTTCCATAGTAGTACGGAATGATCACCGAAATAGAAACCATACGATCCCTCCATTCTTCAAATCCTACATTGTGCAGCCATACCACTACACGCTCATATCAAACAAATCCCTGCAAAGATTTTTATGGGAGTTATTATTGCTTATTTTTTTAGCTGGAACTCCTCCCCAAGTAGTGCCGGGCTCGGTGATCGACTTTATCACCACGGCGCCCGCGCCGATCGCAACATCATCCGCAATCGTGATATCGCCAATAATTTTGGCACCGCTTCCAATGAAGCAATTTTTTCCGATCCTTGCTGCTTTGGTCTGTCCGTCGGTCGCCCCAATATTTACACCCTCATGGATACGACAGTTTTCTCCTACTCTGGCCGCAGGGTTGATCGTGACCGTGCCATAATGTGCGATAGATAATCCCTTGTCAAAAACATTTACAGGGATATAAAGTCCATATTTGACGCCCAGCTGATGCAGTCTGTATTTATACCACAGCTTTGCCAGAATGTTTTTACTGCAGTTTTGATAATACTCGCATTTCCGAAGCACGATTTGATATTTCCATAAATCATCAGAAAACAGCTTTGGCCTTTTTGCATTTTTTCTGTACAATGCGATCTTATCCTGATACATATATTCATAAAGATCTTTCTTGGATGTGATCATATCATTTAACCTCTATTCCCTATACTGATCACGGGACGCTCCGACCAATATGCCCAGCAGCATAAATTCTGTCTTATAATAATAGTGGACGATAAAGCCGTGCGAAAGCAAAATACATCCAATTAATACAATACATAAAAACGCCCGATCATTTTTACAATCGTCAAGCCCTTCTGCGTCCGCAATTTTTCTGAATCTGCTAAATCTTTTTAGCAACGTAATATGTATCCCATAATACAGCATTGCGCCCAAAACGCCCAAGCCGCTCAGCAACTCCATATAATTATCGTGGCAGAAGGTGTAGTAGCCCGTAATTTGCTCACGAATATAATAACCAATGCCACCCAGTCCGATGCCCCAAATCGGCGATTGTGTGAAATAGTGAAACGCCAATCGCTTCATTTCCAGTCGCTCCTGAGTAGAATTTTCCGTGGTATTTTTTCCGCCCGTGGTTAAAATATCCACCAAAGACTCTATTCGCACACCTACAATAGAATAAATCAAGTCATTCGTCATCACCACATGGTAAACAACAATGAGCAGGACAATTAGTATTGCAACAGCCATAACAATCTTGATCAATTTTTTAACTGTGAGCTTCCCTCGCAAATTAAAATATCCATAAACAGTCACACTTCCGAGAGTAATCAGCATCAATCCTGTTCTAGAACCAGTTAGCAAAATACCATAAAACAAAAGAAGATACAGGATAGAATAAAAGACCCGATATTTACCAATACTTTTAAAAATATAATAAATTGCACAAATCGCCGAAAATGCCAAATAAATTGCTGCCGTATTTGCGTTGCCAATTAAATTAGTAATACGGTCACCCATATTAATATCTGCATGAAACAGCATATACAGCGTTGCAACACCACCTGACCATGCAATCGCCTTCAAGCAGCTTTCAATACGGCCAGCAGTATTGAGGTGATCACATATCACAAAGAAAAACAAATAGTTTAATATCAACGTATTCGACCGTGTCATTGTTGCACTGGGATAAACGCTGTATAGAATAGACAGGCAAGACAGCGCTACAAAACCACCTAGCATTATCAGAAATACTTTATTGTATTTCACTTCCACTTCAAACCGCCTGACAAGCAATTCAAGAGCGATAAACGCTGCGATTGCAATATTTGTAAGCACGTTGCCTCCGGTAGCAGTCTGAAAACTAAACGTATAAACAATAAAAATCAGTGCCAAAAAATAATATTGCACTATATTTTTCTGATAAATCATACCCTTCATTCCTTAACACCTATCATATATTTTCAGATATTGGTCGCACATAATTTCCACTGAAAATCTATTCGCTCCCTTTCGTGCATTGCGCCGCATATTCACATGCTGCTCGTTTGTCATAGAAAGGAGTTTTGCTAATCCTTTTTGCTGGGAATCCAGATCCGGCGCCACAATGATCGCCGATGTGTGATCTACCATATCCGGAATACCGCCCACATTTGTGGTCAGGATAGACATTCCCGTACCCATTGCTTCAATCAGCGTGATCGGCATGCCTTCCCATGCGGAAGAAAGCCAAAAAGCATCATTTTCATGCATCAATTGATACACTGTGCTTTTTGCACCGGACAGTCTAACTCTTGTTTCGTTTTTATCCTTTATCAGCTGCTCCAACATTTCTTTACGTGAGCCTTCACCAACAATCGTGACCTCTACGTTCACCTCTTTAGGCAATGTTGCAACTGCTTCAATAATGGTGTGCTGGTTTTTCTGCTCCTCCAGTCGACCGATATTCAAAATCTTGAAGGGGTCTTGCAGGACATTTGCGTCTTTCACAACACATTTTTTTAAGTCAATACCGTTATAGACCATCGGCGTTTGTTTCTTTGACAGCCGATAGACACTGCACATCGAGTCCTGCACTCGCGGGCTAATAGAAACCGGCGTTACCTTTTTCAATTTGTATATAAGTTGCCGAAGCTTTCTTCGCGATGCAGAAACCTCTTTCTCTGCCACATTATGCACTGTATGAACTATCCGGACCTTTTTCCCCACGGCTGCAAGCAGCACATATTCCAAAATATATAAATGTGTGTGAATAAATGCCGGGTGATACTTATCTATCAGCTGTCTGAATTTTCGTACCGACTGAATATCTGCGCCCTCTTTTTTGTCCAAGTAAATTACCGGGACACCTTGTTTTTCCAGTCTCTCTGTAATGGCAGATTCATAACGAAAAAAGCTAACAGCGTACACCATGTAGCCTCGCTTTTGCTGCTCGATTGCCAGATTTTCCGCCATGATTTCCGCACCGCCCAACCGAAATGCAGGCAAGACCTGAAATATCACCTTTTCGTCCATTATTTTCGTCCTCTCCTAATCTATTATTAGATATGGTTTTTGACATATTCCGTTAGCTTAGTAGACGAAATACCGTCTGTGTGGGGCAGATACACGATCTCAACACCAAAAGGAGCCAATTCCTGTTCAAATTGTTTCCACTGCGGCGTTCCCTGCCAGTCGCTGCCAACGAACATCTTCTGGAACTTATATTTTTTCCATGCAGCAAACTTATCCTTATCCACCTGCGGCACGACCATATCAACATATTTGATCGCCCTAACGATCTCCATGCGCTCCTGAAAATCGATCACTGGCTTTTTCTTTTTTTCGCGCTGTACTAGCTCATCCGTACTTACGCCAACGATCAAATAATCACACTGCATTTTTGCTCGCTTGAGAATATTCAGATGCCCGATATGAAACATATCGTATACACCCGTTGTGTAGCCTATAACCATAACGTCCTCCTGCTTGATCACTTCATAATGTAAATACGCTTAATGCTGGCATGATATGCCCAGCCGACCATACAATAGACCGACTTCCACAGTGGCAGTTTTTCTACATGCCGATACAAATACCATGTGCGCTTCATCGCATTGAACTTGTTAGAGCTCAGCGACTGCGGAACACGTCGATACTGTGTAAGCACCTCATTTTGTCCGTTGAATTTTACACCGTTTCGCAGCATCTGCAGCCATGTTGCAGAATCCTGACCGCGGCGAACATCCGGCATGACCAAAAGATCCTTGTCTACCATTTCCAGATCAACAATAACGCCGACTGTTTGAATGATCGTGTTGGACAGGAGCTGATCATAGGTGATCGTTTTGGGCATATGCACGACCTTATTCAGCTTTGTACCATCCGCGTCGATCTTCTCATAATCGCAGCAGCTAAATTCCACATGATTGCTAGTCATGAAATCGATTTGTCGCTCCAGCTTATTCGGCAGCCATACATCATCTGCATCCAAATAGGCAATATACTGCCCCTGTGAGCGCTCTAAAGCATGATTTCTCGCTTTGGCGGCGCCGCCATTCTGATCCAGCTTCAAATAAATAACACGATGGTCATTTTTTGCATATTTTTTTATGATCTCTGCACTGTGATCGGAGCTGCAATCGTCCGCCAACAGCATTTCCCAGTTGGTATAGCTCTGCTTTTGCACGCACTGGATCGTTTCTTCCAAATACTGTTCACTGTTATAGACCGGAACAATAATTGAGACTAATCCTTTTATCATAATTTCATCCTCCTACTATTTGACCACTATCTCTAACGATCGCATTTTTCCGTATTAGAGTCCGGCAAAAAGGGCCAAATTGCGTTCACCAAAAAGGGCCATTTCCGGCTTCCTGAAAAGGGCCAAAGCGAAATAAGAAGGCTTATCAATGGCGAGCTTATGCCGTGAAAACCGCTTTATAGTTGGGTGTTCTCCCTGCTACACTATTGTGCTCGGGTGTTGCCAAAGGGCTTTATTTTCTCCAGCAGAGCGCTTTTTGTGGGTGCAGGCTGTCAAGCGGATCGTGGAATAACGAAGCCATTAGAAACCTTTAGATAAGCAAATGACCCTTTTCTCCGGACTCTGAATGGTCCTTTTCAGCGGACTCTAACATCCGCATTCGATTAGATTTAACGGCATTTTCTTATATGGCAAACGGTAGCCGTTGTTTTTACCTGAAGAAAGCCTTATACCAAATGATCAATATAGCTTTCTGTAGGATTTTCTCTCGGAATTATTTTGCATGGATTTCCAACCACGACAGAGTAGGCGGGAATATCGCAGTTAACATATGCGTTTAGCGCGATCAGTACATCATTGCCAATCGTTATGTTCCCCACTACGGTGGAATTGATGCCCAACCACACTTGGTCGCCTATAACGGGAGTTCCCTTGCGTTTTCCTCTATTTTCTTAGCCGATCGTCACGCCTTTATGAATATTGATGTTCTTGCCCGGAACCGCAGACTTATTTATCGTGATATTATAAGGGTGTTCAATATACAAGCCCTTTCCGATTTGTACACTCCGCGGGATCTCTATCCCATGCATTTTTGAAACGAAACGATACATAAAGCGATAATAGTAACTCAAGTATTTATTTTTACAGGTGGTCACCCTTCTAAAATAATACAAAAAATTATAATACCATCTTTCTACCTCCCCCGTATTGAGCCAAATCGCTCTTCAATACTTCGTTAAAATCATTCATTCATGTTCATTATCCTTTCAATAAGTGTTTCCCACGATCCAGGCTACATCATCTCTATAAACCGTCTGAATAACTAATCGGATCGATCTTACGATATTCGTGATGCCTGTCCTTTGTCTGTTTTGTTACCTGCAAGCTTCGCTTTTGCGGACCGATAGCCATACTGCCATATCAACGGCAAGCCAATACCCACGATGGTATACGGCAGTCACAGCCAGCCCTCTTTATATATCACATGATACTGTGCCAATAGCAGCCTGTCGCTTTCGTTACAAAAACATATAGATACGATACGTATTTAAACGCCATAAAATGCAATCATATGATCGACATAACGCCTTCAATTTTCTCAATATATATCGGATAACCGTTTTGCCCGATTTTGCATTCTTGCTGTCCCCACAAATATCCAGATATCAAAAAAACTGCCATATGAATAGATAGATCCAATGTCGCACACTGTTAGAAACGGATGTATGCCAAAGACCATAAGCGCGACCACGATTCCTTTCATTACATCTATCTGATTATCTCTCGCACGGCTTTCCATCTCCCCTTACCCTCCATCAACACAAGGAGTTTTATTCATCCGACGCAATTCAGGCTTCAAAAAATCTCGCCCGATCTACAAACGCTCTACAGCCTGCAGTGATTTTATTCCAGCGTCTGCCGATCGCAATCTTCGAACCAGTCGACAAATGTTTCTTCAAAGGTATAGTGGAATTTATAGCCGCAAGCTGCCAGCTTTTTACCGCAAATGTTCGTAGAAATCATCAGCTTCTTGACTCTTGCAGGGTGAATACCGACAACCTTGCCACCAAGATGACCTACAACCCTTGCTACGCCCATCAGCAGCTTACCAGGGATAAGTGGTACCCAGGTCTTTAATCCAGTAGCGGATTCCATAGTCTGTACAATCTGTTCAATAGTAAAGGCAGGCTCGAATGTACAGTTCCATACACCAGTTTTTCCATTCTCCAAACTCCACAAGAAAAAGCGCACTAACTCTTTAACATAAATACAAGCCTTGATTGTATCTTTTCTACCTGTGTAGACGAAATAGTGGCCTTTCAGACCGCTATATAAGCGAGTCATATTTCCGTGTTCGCCCTTACCATAGACAATGCCAGGTCTAACGATAACTAGTTGTGCGCTGTTCTTATCTGCCCATCCTTGGTGGATCTTCTCTGCTACTAACTTACTTATCCCGTAAGGAGTATTTGGAGTAGGGAGGTTATCCTCACTCTTTTCCTCTTCAGCAGCACCGTATGGGGCGATACTAGAAGTGAACAACACCTTCTTGATGTTGTGCTTCTCACACCACTCTGTTACATTCTCTGCTCCTCTGATGTTTGTCTCGAAGTATTCATAGTCTTCATGCCCAGGAGTTCTATGTACAGCAGCCAAATTAAAAACTACATCATCTTCTGTAGTTTTAATCTCGTATTCAATCTTCTTTCTTACATCTATTCTTTCGTAGATAACCTCATCATTCTTCTCAACGATTCCAGGAACAACCCCTTCTTCGCCTGGCATGACAATATCTAAACAGTAGATATTATCTGTTGGATGTGTTTCCTTCAAAAGATGAATAAGATGTGTTCCAATAAATCCGGATCCCCCAAAAATAATGTAGTTCATAATCTTTTCTCCTCAATCCCTCTTAAAAATGTCTCTTGTATAAACCTTCTCAGCCACGTCTTCTAATTCATCACTATATCTGTTCGCGATAATCGCATCACTCATGCTCTTGAACTTCTCCAAGTCGTTAACCACGACTGAGCCAAAGAAGGTCTCACCGCCTTTCAGCGTCGGCTCATAGATGACCACAGTAGCGCCCTTAGCCTTAATCCGCTTCATAACACCCTGGATGCTGCTCTGGCGGAAGTTATCGCTATTGGACTTCATAGTCAGTCGGTACACACCCACTGTGGCGGGCTTCTCTTTGCTCTTGCTGTATTGGTTATCTTCCTCATACCCGTAGTAACCAGCCATTTTCAGCACACGATCCGCAATGAAATCTTTACGAGTTCTGTTGCTCTCAACGATTGCTTCAATGAGGTTCTCCGGCACATCTGCATAGTTAGCCAGTAGCTGCTTGGTGTCTTTGGGCAGGCAATAGCCGCCATAACCGAAACTCGGATTGTTGTAGTGAGTACCAATGCGCGGATCGAGACACACACCGTTGATAATCTGCTGGGTATTCAGTCCCTTCATCTCGGCATAGGTATCCAGCTCGTTGAAATAGGAGACACGCAGCGCCAAATATGTATTGGCGAACAGTTTCACTGCCTCCGCCTCTGTGAATCCCATGAACAGCGTGTCGATATTCTCCTTGATTGCACCTTCCTGGAGGAGTGCAGCGAACTCATGAGCCGCCTCCACTAGACGCTCATCCTCCATATCCGTGCCCACGATGATTCTGCTGGGATACAAATTATCATAGAGGGCTTTGCTTTCACGCAGGAATTCAGGGCTGAAGATGATGTTCTTGCTACCGGTCTTTTCCCGGATGCTCTTGGTATAGCCGACCGGAATGGTGGACTTGATGACCATAATCGCATTCGGGTTATACTCCATGACCAGCTTGATCACAGTCTCGACAGCAGATGTGTCAAAGAAGTTCTTCTGGCTGTCGTAGTTAGTCGGAGCCGCAATAACAACAAAGTCCGCATTGCTGTAGGCGAGTTTTGCGTCCAGCGTTGCGGTCAGATCCAGCTTCTTCTCAGCCAGATACTTTTCAATATACTCATCCTGAATCGGAGACTTTTTACTGTTGATAAGCTCCACTTTTTCCGGGATGATATCCACAGCATATACTTTATGGTGCTGAGACAGCAGTGTGGCTATCGAAAGGCCAACATAACCAGTGCCAGCAACTGCAATCGTGTAATTCTTCATCATTCTTCTCCTTGTCTGTCCCGGCGTGATCGAGAATATCGGTCAAACCGGGAATGTTTTATCTATGTTTAATCGCTGTGGTTATCATCTTCCCGATATGTTAACCTGAATGATTCTCACAGCGCGGAATCTGCTAACTTAATCTTGATCTTCAATGTGTTTATCACTTCACGAAGTGTTCTTATCACTTCATGGACAGGTCTATCCAAAATTGCTTATGTTCATTTCAGTGGTTTTTTCAGCCCCAGACATGTTCATTTTCGGCCCCAAACCCCTCATTTACCCCCGAAAAACCATCAACTAAAGTTCATAGGGTAGACCCCTTGTTGTCTTTATCATTTATTGAAAACAACAATTCGGTTCTTCCATAGGTCACTAACTGCAAATGAGCGTTTTTCGGGCTTCCATCCCTTTAATTCCTCACTATGATTCTTTAGGGTAGACCCCTTGCACTCTCTATATCATCTATTGAAAACCCTTGATATTACGGCATTTTTCAATCTTCCTCTTATTATCTTCAACGCCAATTTCATGTTCAGAATGTACTTATCACTATTCCCAGACCTCTACCCGAAACGAAAAATCCATGTTTTTCGCCTCATTCATTTCGCTTGAAAATAGGTCTCATACACTCAAAATTGTTCTCATACACCCCATAGCCCGTAGGAAAGTCCTCACCATTTCATTTGAAAATGTA
Organism: Bariatricus sp. HCP28S3_A7; assembly: GCF_052066375.1. Taxonomy (NCBI): domain Bacteria; kingdom Bacillati; phylum Bacillota; class Clostridia; order Lachnospirales; family Lachnospiraceae; genus Bariatricus; species Bariatricus sp. HCP28S3_A7. The sequence continues at coordinate 80,966 of NZ_JBQHSG010000008.1, read as the reverse complement.
CTTATTACTACCCGCAGACCTGTACCCTAAATCCTTATTTTCCGGCAATAACGGATGATTTTAACGGTCATCATAGCCCATGAAAACTCAACTGAAATTTAGGGTAGACATTGCTAAATAGAGCTTTCTATTTCGCCCCATCTTTTCCAATCACAACCAACACTGTTTTCAGCAAAATCTTAATATCAAGCCCCAAATCCCAGTTTTTAATATATTCTGTATCCAGCCTCACAACTTCTTCAAAGTCGGTAATGTCGCTCCGTCCGCTGATCTGCCACATCCCGGTAATCCCCGGTTTGATCGCCAGTCTGGCCCGATGATGCAGATCATACTTCTCCCACTCATCCTCTGTAGGCGGTCTGGTTCCAACGAGACTCATATCACCCTTCAGCACATTCCAGAACTGTGGAAACTCATCCAGGGAATAATCCCGGATAAAATTTCCGATCCCTTTAATAATCCTAGGGTCATTATCCATCTTGAACATCATGCCGTCCTTGATATTATTCTGCGCCATGAGTTCCTTCTTCCGTTCCTCCGCATCCATATACATGCTTCGGAATTTATAGATTTTAAACTTTCTTCCATTCTTTCCAACCCGGATCTGGCTGAAGAAGATCGGTCCCGGAGATTTCACAAAGATACACGGTGCCACAATCACAAAGATAACCGCCGTACCGATTAGTCCGACAATTCCTCCTGCGATGTCCATAAGCCGCTTCACAAATACCTGTTTCTGTGATGCCATGTTGATGCTGCTGGAGATCACCGTATACCCTTCAATCTCCTCCACCATCTGACGCGTCTTCTCTTTTTTCAGCCTTGCCAGCTTCAGATGCACTGTAAGGCCCATGATTCCACATTCATCAATCAGCTTCTCCGGAAGCGGTATGTCATTCGGAATGCTGAACATCACTTCATCCGTCCAGGCTGTTTTCAGATATTCCGCAATCTGGTTCACTCCGTAAATAACCGGCAGACCATGGAATTCTCTTCTTTCGCCTTCTTCATCCACGATCCCGATTCCGGTAACCTTGAATTCACTGTACGGATTATCGGTAAAGTTGTTCAGAAGCTCTTCATAGTTCTTCTTTGATCCGACCAACATAATGCCACGTTTTCCGGCAGCCGGTCCCCGGTGACTTCTCAGCCACATTTTCAAAATACATCTTCCTATATAAAGGAAGCTCCATGCAATGAACGGGAAATAAAACATCGCCAGACGCGAAGAATGTGCAGATTCTTTAATTACAAACAGATAGACGATGACACCGGCGCAGACAACGATCACATGTCGTGCGACTGCTTTCGCTTCCAGCCAGTATCCCCGTCTCAGAACACCCCGATATGTTTCCATCAGGAATCCCATCACCAGATCAAAAAGCCCCAGGACAATGAAGATACTTCGCATGAAAGAATCCATCAGCAAAAAAACTTCTCCATTTCTCACCACATACGCCACATAGAACGCAGCTTCTATCAATATGAAGTCCAACAAAATAAAATCCCAGTGTTTGAACCAATGTGATGTATTCCTCTTATACATTTGCTTTCCCGACCCTCAAATCTATCGATGCCTGTGGGCTTTCTTTTACCTCACATTTACAGCATCTTCGTTTATGAATAGTATTTTTATCGTATAAAAAATGATGTTTTCAACAACATAGTTATTTCAATTTCATTTTCTACACAGTTTTGGAAATAATTTCCAATCCCACTTCTACTCTCTGCATTCTTCCAAACATTTCGATTTCCAGCCAGGCTTTGCGCTTATGCCGGTCAATCTTTCGGATGAACGCTTCCATCCCTTCAAGAGGTCCGGACAGTATTCGGACTTGTGAATTTTCAATTATTCCTTCTGACATTTGAACTACTTTCTCTTCACCGCCGAAACGTTTGATGAAATCAACTTCCTCATCGGTGAGTGGAACGATCTCCTGACCGGTTCCGATCATCTTGGTCATTCCATCAATATGTTTTAATTCCTCATATAAATCATTCAAATGATCTGTAACCACAAAAACATAACCGGGAAATAGAATCTTTTTCAGAACAGTCCATTTACCTCGGAAGTGTTTCTTCTCTTCATACTGAGGTATAAAACACTCTTCCATAATACTTTTGTCTATCTTCTTTTCGCATTGTAAACGAATTCGTTCTTCTGCACCTGTACTGACTTGTACAACGTACCACATTCTTTTTCTCCTCACTCATGTTTATGTCATCAATTGTTGCATGGATTAGGAAAAAAAAAGAACCTCGTCATCTAAAAATGGATAAGCTTCGCCACTCCATCTTTATTCCGACAGATTCTCATACACATTTATCATCTGAATCTTCCAAACGCGACACGGCGACGATTTGGCTTACTCAGAATTTTTCCGTTTCCATTCTTTCTGTATTATACCTTATACCTTTTTATTTTTCAACATTTGTTGACATGATTTGTATTTTTTCTATAGCACACACCTATATGCACGATTTTTTTTTGTGATTTTTGTGCATTTCGTATATTGACTCTTTAGTTTAAAGTGATGATGTTACTTTATTTGGAGGGTTTTTTATGGAATTTTCTGTTTTTTCTCTTACCATCGCATAACAGAGCGGAGGCTAAGAGAATGAGTATTTATGAATATGATGAAGAACGGCATATGAGACAAACTCGCGCGGAAGGTTATGAGGAGGGGGAAATGATTGCTACAGCTCGTATTAACCAGTTAGCTCTATTAAAATAACCAGTCACATCAAGGGAGCATTTCTACTCCCTGCTATGACTGGTTTTTCTTTGACATATTTTTTCTATCACAGTGATTCCTATGACTGTCACCAGAATTCCCAGGGCTGCACCCGATGTATCGATGCAGACATCCTGGATTCTTCCTGCCCTTCCTTCTACGAACAGTTGATGGAATTCATCGGTACATGCCATGAAGGCGCTGATTCCGATGCTGCAAAATATTTTCCATTTCATTTTCATATAGATCTGCTGCAGCAAAAGCATGCTAAGCATTCCCATCACAGCATATTCGCAAAAATGTGCTGATTTTCGGATGATGAAGTTATACGGTTCAAGGAATTCTCTCTGTTCTTCTTTTGACATTTCTCTGAATTCCGGTATGAAGAATCCGACAACCTTCGCCCCGAATCCTATGCTCGTGTCTGTGGATTCGTCTCCCGGCTGGGCGGAAAATGCGAATATGATGCATCGCCATATTAAAATGAGAATGAGAAAGACATAGAAATGTTTTTTGTTTTTTATTATCATTCTCTCTACCTGCAAAGGCCGGTGATTGCCTTTACTACTTCCTCGATCGTCATATCAGAGCTGTCCACCAGGACGGCATCGTCTGCCTTTTTAAGCGGTGCGATTTCCCGGTTCATATCACGGGTGTCGCGTTCCTGGATATCTTGTGCGATTTCATCATAATTGCATGCGATTCCTTTTTCCGTCAGTTCTTTAAACCGACGATTTGCGCGGCACTCTACGCTTGCTGTCAGGTATATTTTGACATCTGCATTCGGAAGTACATGAGTTCCGATATCCCTTCCGTCCATCACAACATCTTTTTCTTTTGCCAGATTTCTCTGAAGGTCCAGCAGTTTTGCCCGGACTTCCGGTACAGCAGAACTGATGGATGCCATATTTCCCACCGCCTCTTCTCGCAGCATGGAAGTGATATTTTCTCCGTTTAAATAAATCTGCTGTGCGCCGTCTTCGTATCCGATGCTTACTTCTGCATCTTTGCAGGCATCAATGATTTTTTCTTTTTCATCCGGCTGAATGCCTTTCTTCAGGAAATGGATTGCAAGTCCGCGGTACATTGCACCGGTATCGACGTAGATGTATCCTTTCTCTTTCGCAACCAGTTTTGCGATCGTGCTTTTTCCGGCTCCGGCCGGTCCGTCAATGGCTATGTTGTATCCCATGGTTTTTGTTCTCCTTATTTAATAATTCTTTATTTTCTCAGCATCATTTCCAAATTCACAAAATTCATTTTGTGGAATTCGTGACCAAAATTTTGATATATCAAAGTGACATTTATTCAGCCTTGCCCCCAAATTGGAACAATTATTAATATCACTTTTATATTCTTTCTTTGAAGCACTTTTCGTAATTTCTTCGACAGACTTAATATTACATGCATTTACCAATTCATCCTCAAGATTCTTTACTTGTGGAACGCATATCACATCTTTAATTCCTTTTTGCATTTTCAAAAATTCTACATTATACTTTATTATTTCCATATTATTCGTAATATCTGTATCATAGATTAACACAACAATTGTACCAGATTTTAGCGGTCTGATTCTTGCAATTGTAAATCTGTTTTGTACAACGTTGAACTTATCAACCTTCCCACTTTTGACACATCCCAAGTCTCTTTTTAATGCATCTAAAACACTTTTCTCATCATCACCCTCAACATAATAATGATAAATGGATTCTTTTTTCATTTGTACACCCCCTATTATAGGTCTGCAATTTCATATAACTTATGTAATTCAGGAGCTGTACAAAACAAATCATTCTCAACAGCATTTTTCAAGGAATCTGTATTACGCTTTAAGTATTGTTCGGCGTGTATACATTTTATCGGCAAATCTATATCTCTTACATCTTTTTTCAGAAATGTAAAAGTATGTTTGGGCAACTGCATGTCTAAAATCTCAGTATTATGTGTCGTAAAAAACAATTGCTTTCTTCCGGTCAACTTTTCAATCATAATAGATAAACAAGCTTTCTCCACATCGCTGTTAACATAGGAAAATAATTCATCACAATAATACAAATCATGCTTATCGCAAACCAAAGATGCAATAATATATGAAATGTCCAGACCAGCTTTTGTACCGCTTGATAATACCTCTCCATTTGCAATTTGTCCATCTTTAATAATTACGGAACAATGATCCAATTTTATAGCGTAGGTATTATCTACCTCTTTGACTTTTATAACATCTTTTATTGATGGATCTAAAGTAATCAGTATTTGTTTTAAAATATATAGATATTTTTCATTTTCTTCAATAGGTATATAAGTTTTTTTCTTCCATGCATCTTGAGGATATGAGAAGTACCATCCACTAGTATTAATCTGATCATATGAAATCTTATTGCAATCAGATTCGTCCAATCGTTTTGCGCAGTTTTCATAATTATCTCTTATTCCAATAGGTGTGAAATACACATTAATATCTACGTCATCTTCTTTATATTCAACTTCAGCTTTTGGACGTACAGACAGTTGAAATCTATAAAGCCTGTTCTCATTTGTAACAAAGTCTATTTTAAGAAATGCATGTTTTTTCTCATTATCAATTTTGCTTGTAAATCTTTTATACATCCCATCCTCAAAATAATTTGTAAATGTCATAAGAAGTTTTCCAAGCGATGTTTTTCCAGTTGCATTTCCGCCCATAATTATATTTACTTTTTTGTAACGAAAATTTTGCCTGTCATTCAAATATTCTTCACTTATTGTTGAATCTACTATTTTTTTAGGATAAGACATATTCATATGGAAATTCTTAAAAGCATATAGATTGTCCGCTTTTATATCCATTATTATCATTGCTTGTCCTCCTTTTTTTCTTTTGTATATTTGTTCGCATTTCGCGAAATAATATCTTTGCATTTATTATACCTCGTCCCACAAAAAATTCAAGTTTATTCTATATATATTCTCATTTCATTTTTCGTAGAACGTATAAAAGGTCGAAACTTTGCATCGCTTCAACCTTTTAGCATCGTTTTTCTTCCTACCAAATATTGCTTCCCGCCGCATACCCCGTAGACCATGCGATTTGGAGGTTAAATCCTCCGGTAAGTGCATCCACATCCAGAACTTCTCCTGCGAAATACACTCCTCTTACCAGTTTGGATTCCATTGTGGATGGGTTCACTTCTTTGACCTTCACTCCCCCGCGTGTGATAATTGCTTCCTTGTAATCGCGCAGTCGGGTAAGTGTCAGTTTCAGGTGTTTGATAAGATGAACGAAATGCTGACGTTCTTCTCTCGATATGATATTCACTTTTTTCTCCGGATCAATTCCGCTTAGTGCGACCATGACCGGAATGAGTTTCGCTGGGAAGAGGGAATTCACAGCATTTTTAAACTGTTTATTATGGTTTTCTTCAAATTCACGCAGTACGCGCGCATCGAGCTGTTCTTCGGAAAGTGCCGGTTTCAGATCAATCACCAGCTTCAGTTCTTTCCCTTTTCCGAGCATTTTGCCTACATATGCGCTGGCGCTGATGATGAGCGGGCCGCTGACGCCGAAATGGGTGAACAACATCTCTCCGAAATCTGAGAAGATTTCTTTCTTCCCATTGTAGATCGTGGCCTGTACATTTCGCAGGGATAATCCCATTAGCTGCGGCACGAAATCTTCTTTTGTCTCAATCGGCACCAGTGAAGGGGCGGTATCGGTGATGGTATGGCCAAGACTTGCTGCAAACTCGAATCCATCTCCGGTCGATCCGGTTGTCTGATAGGAAAGTCCGCCGGTCGCAATGATACATGCGTCCGCCGTCACTTTACTTCCATCGGCCAGTACCAGATGGGAAAATGAGCCGTTTTCCGCAACCACATTTTTCACTGTTGTATAGAAATGTACCTGGACGCCCAGATTTTTCATCTCTTTTTCCAGAGTCTTTATCACATCCGAGGAATGGTCAGATTGCGGAAATACACGATTTCCACGCTCGATTTTTACCGGAAGCCCGGCATTTTCAAAAAAATCCACCACATCCTGATTGGTAAAACCGTAAAAACTGCTGTACATAAATTTCTCATTTGTGACTACATTTGCAAATAAGGTATCCATATCGCAGGCATTGGTGATGTTGCAGCGTCCTTTTCCTGTGATGAATAGCTTCTTGCCGAGTTTTTCATTCTTTTCAAATATATGCACTTCGTTTCCATTTCTGGCGGCAAAGATCGAAGCAAACATCCCGGCTGCGCCGCCTCCTATGATCAATACTTTACTCATTGATTCTCTTTTTCTCCCGTCTTATCAGATTTCATGGTTACGGTATCTCCGACCGAATTCAGTTCGTCCCGCGAGTAGACTTGATACTCGTCCCAGATATCTTCCAGTGTTTCCAGTGTCTGGATGACTTCTTTCTGCTTCTTCATGCAAAGCGCCACGACCAGAGCGTTGATCACGCTTAAAGGTGCGACCAGGGAATCCACGATAGACGCCATATCACTTCGTGCGATCAGGTTGCAGGAAGAATAGAGGTTCATCGGAGAATGTACACTGTCGGTCAATGTGATCACTTTCGCTTTACGGTTGCTTGCAAACTCCAGTGCTTTCAGCGTTCTCATGGAGTAGCGCGGGAAGCTGATGCCGATAATCACATCCTCTTCATTGATCCGGATCAGTTGTTCAAATATTTCACTGGAGCTGTTCGTATGAACACTGATTACGTTTTCGCAGATCAAATTTAAATAAAAACTGAGGAAATTAGCTAACGGGGCGCAGCTTCGGATGCCGACTACATAGATTCTCTTTGCATTGAGGATCGTATCTACCGCCAACTCAAACGCCTGCTGATCAATGCTTTCCATTGTCATCTTGATTTTATCGATATCCGACTGAAGCACAGTCTCAAGAATCTCACTCTGGGTAATTCTTCCGTAAGTGACCTCCATCCTCTGGATCGAATTCAGTTTTGTCCGCACCAGCTCTCCAAGTGCTTTCTGAAATTCCGGATATCCCTTGTATCCGAGCTGAGATGCAAAACGCACAACCGTGGACTCGCTGACACCTACTGCTTCCCCCAGCTTCGATGCCGTCATAAATGCTGCTTTGTCGTAATTCTGCCGGATATAATCCGTCAGGCGCTTCTGGCCTTTGCTCAGTTTCGGATACTTTTCTTCCAGTCTTGTTAATAGTTCATTTTGCGTACTCATGAACTGCCTCCTTTGGGGACGTTCCTTCTGTCACGGAGCGCCCTTTGCTCATTTTTACATCTTACAACAATTAGGTGGGGTTTACAATATTTTTACTAAAAAAACCTCTATGACCAAACTTATTTTCTCTAAAGACAAAAGCTTAATTCTTGGAAAATACTAAGGTGCCTCAAAGCGTTTTCTATGAAAAAGACAAAAAAGGCCGCCACATCTAAGGTTTACATATCCTTAAATGCGACAGCCCTCTTCTTTTCTTTCGTTATATCATTTATATCTGCACATTAGGCACTGATCGTGGCAAAAGAGTCGTTCCCAACGCGAGCCCCGAACCTAACGCGAGCCAAAGGGCGCTGGTCGTGGCAAAAGAACCGTCCCTACACCGGGTAGCTTCCATTCTCAGTATCTGCGATTGTTGCATCAACTTTTTTCTGCTGTGCATCGCGGTATTTGAAGAAGTCGATTGCTACCTGCGGGAAGAGTGCGTAGCTGAGTACGTCTTCATCCTGCTGTTTGTACTGGGCCATTTCTTTTTCGAGGGTATCCAGTTCATCCGGAATCAGGTCTGCCGGACGGCATGTGATGACTTCTGCGTCATCGCCAAGTACTTTTTTCTTTACTTCTTCGTTAAATGGTTTTACGGTTGCGCCGTATTTTCCGCTGAGTACGTCTTTTGTCTCTTTGGTTGCCATCTTGTAGCGTTCGCCCATCAGGACGTTGAATACGGCCTGTGTTCCGACGATCTGTGAGGATGGTGTTACGAGCGGCGGTTCGCCGAGGTCTTTTCTTACGCGCGGTACTTCTTCGAGTACTTCGTAGAATTTGTCTTCTGCACCCTGTTCTTTCAGCTGGCTTGTCAGGTTGGAGAGCATTCCGCCCGGCACCTGATAGAGGAGTGTCTTAATGTTTACGCCGAGGTTCTTCGGATTCAGAAGACCGCTGTCAAGTGCTTCGTCACGGATCGGACGGAAGTAGTCTGCGATCTCTGCGAGGAGCTTCTGGTCAAATCCGGTGTCGTATGGTGTGCCTTTGAAGGTTTCTACCATTACTTCTGTTGCCGGCTGTGAGGTTCCGAGTGCAAATGGAGACATTGCGGTGTCGATGATATCGACTCCTGCCTCGACTGCTTTCAGGTATGTCATGGAAGCAACACCGGATGTGTAGTGTGTATGAAGTTCAATTGGAAGATCCACTGCTTCTTTTAATGCGCCTACCAGTTCGGTTGCTTTATATGGAAGTAACAGGCCTGCCATATCTTTGATACAGATGGAATTTGCTCCCATATCTTCGATACGTTTTGCGATGTCTACCCAGTAATCCAGTGTGTATGCATCTCCCAATGTGTAGGAAAGTGCTACCTGTGCTTCTGCTTTTTCTGCGTTTGCTGCTTTTACGGCTGTCTGAAGGTTTCTTAAGTCATTCAAACAGTCAAAGATACGGATGATATCGATTCCGTTTGCAACGGATTTCTGGACGAAGTATTCTACTACATCATCTGCATAAGGACGATATCCAAGGATATTCTGTCCGCGGAAGAGCATCTGAAGTTTGGTGTTCTTGAATCCGTCACGGAATTTACGAAGTCTGTCCCACGGATCTTCTTTTAAGAAACGAAGGGATGCATCGAACGTAGCTCCGCCCCAGCATTCTACGGCGTGATATCCGACTTTGTCCATTTTATCAACGATTGGAAGCATCTGTTCGGTTGTAAGACGTGTCGCGATCAGAGACTGATGTGCGTCACGGAGAACAGTTTCCACAATTTTAATTGGTTTTTTTTCAATTTCAGCCATTTATTTCATCCTCCAAGTTTTTCTATTACGGAATTTGCCCTTGCTTGTCTTTGAACGATTCACGGGACTGGCTGCTCACGGATTCTTATCTCATAGTCAGGCACATGCTTCGCATGTGATTCCTTCGGAATCTCCGCACTTCGTGCTGCCTGACATTCGATAACAACCGGAATTTGCCCTTGCAAGCAAGCAAATTCCTTCCTGTTGTTACATTACTCCGAATATAGCCATGAATGTTCCGGCGGCTACGGCGGTTCCGATTACGCCGGCAACGTTTGGTCCCATTGCGTGCATCAGAAGGAAATTTGTCGGGTCTGCTTCCGCCCCGACCTTCTGGGATACACGGGCTGCCATCGGTACGGCGGATACACCTGCGGAACCGATCAGCGGGTTCACCTGTCCATGAGTTGCCCAGCACATGATCTTACCGAAGAGCACTCCGGCTGCGGTACCGAATGCGAATGCAACAAGACCAAGTGCCACGATTTTCAGAGTATCCAGGTTCAGGAATGCTTCTGCGCTTGTGGTTGCACCTACGGATGTTCCAAGCAGAATGACAACGATGTACATCATGGCATTGGAAGCGGTCTCTGTAAGCTGTCTTACTACACCGGATTCTTTGAATAAGTTACCGAGCATCAGCATACCAACCAGTGGTGCTGTTGTAGGAAGAATCAGACACACAACGATGGTAACGACGATCGGGAAAAGAATCTTTTCCAGTTTGGTAACCGGACGAAGCTGTCCCATTTTAATCTTACGTTCTTTTTCGGTTGTAAGGAGTTTCATGATTGGCGGCTGGATAATCGGCACCAGTGACATGTAGGAATACGCTGCCACGGCGATCGGTCCCATGATGGCCGTCTGCTGTAATTTACCGGCAAGGAAGATGGAAGTCGGTCCGTCTGCTCCACCGATAATGGAAATAGCTGCTGCTGCTTTGTCTGAGAATCCCATTGCCATGGCTCCCAGATAAGCTGCGAAGATACCAAACTGGGCTGCTGCTCCGAGAAGGAAACTCTTCGGATTTGCGATCAGCGGTCCGAAGTCGGTCATCGCTCCTACGCCCATGAAGATCAGAGACGGGAGGATCGCCCATTCATCCAGTTTGAAGAAATAATATAAGAGTCCGCCGGTTCCGTTTGCTGCGTCCTCTGCATGAAGCATGATGTCCGGGTAAATATTTACCAGAAGCATACCAAATGCGATCGGTACGAGAAGCAGCGGTTCGAAGCCATGCTTAATCGCAAGGTAAAGGAAAAAACATGCAACTGCAATCATCACGTAGTTTCCAACAGTCAGATTGAAAAATGCGGTCTGATGCAGGAGATTTCCCAGTGTATTTGTAATGTATTCCATGTTATAACCTCCTGTTTGTCAAAAGGATGCTGCTCCTTAGTTTAATGTAGCTAATGTCTGGCCTGCTTCTACCATATCGCCTACTGCTACATCAATACTAGCAACGGTTCCGTCTTCCGGAGCCACAACAGGAATTTCCATCTTCATTGCTTCTACGATCACAACGGTATCACCTTTTGCAAGTTTCTGTCCGACGCTTGCTTCGATCTTGAATACTTTTCCGGCTGCACCTGCTGCCACTTTAATGCTGCCTGCGCCTGCTGCCGTTTTTGCTGCCGGTGCTACCTTTGGTGCTGCCTTAGGTGCCGCTGCCGGTCTTGCTGCCGGTGCCGGTGAAGCTCCTGCTCCGTTTTCTTCTACTGTCACATCATATACGTTTCCGTTCACTGTAATTGTATAATTTTTCATGATTATTTCCTCCTGAATATCAACTATATTTATGCATTCCATTTGTTGGATTTTCTTCTCTTAATAGAACGTACTACGAAACCGTCCGTAGAAGTTCCTTCGTAAGCAGCAATCGCTGCAGCGATAACCGCGACAAGCTCTGTGTCATCGATCTCCTCTTCTGCTGCGGCTTCTTCTGCCTGTGCCGGAGCCGGAGCAGCTTTTGCAGGCTCCGCCTGTTTTTTGGATTTTCTGTCTACTAATGCAGGAACGTATTTAAACAGAGAAATAATAAAACTCATGAATATCAAAACACAAAATACAGTTCCCATACCTAATAATGTATTCAATCCGGCTTTCTTAAGAATCTCGCCCGTGCTGAAGGAAGCATTTACCGTAAATGACTCCAGCTTCAGATTCTCATCAAATGTAAACTCCAGATCAGCTTCTCTGTCTGAGAATTCTGCCGGTGCAGTTACCGTCAGAGTCGTACTGCTGGTCTTGAATTCATAGTCTCCGTGACTGATGTACTGTCCGCATTCATCCGCTGACGCACTCCATCCTTCTAATGCAGTAATAAAATCTTCTGCCTCCATCTGGACGCCGGTCTGGGACTCAAACTGTGCCATCAGATAGCCCTGATTCCAGTCTGACATGCTGCTGACCTGCTCACCTGAGATACCGCCGCTTGCAACGACATATAATACCTGTTCACAGCTCTGCTCGATGGTCTCCGGATCATACTGGATTCCTTTCGCATTACCGCAGCCGGTAAAGGCAAACGCAAGTGCCAGAATGCAGATTAATAAACTGATTTTTTTCTTCACTTTGCTTCACCTCACTAAACTGTTCCGTGTTTCTTTGAAGGACGTTCTTCCCTCTTTGTAAATAACATCTCAAATGCGCCGATCACATATTTTCTTGTGTCGGCCGGTTCAATGATCGTATCTACATAGCCTCTTCTTGCAGCAGAAAGCGGGCTTGACTGAAGTTCCTGATACTCCACTGCTTTTTCTTTTAATGTATCGGCATCTGCATCTGCGTACATGATCTTTGCTGCCATATCAGCTTCCATCATACCGATCTCAGCGTTCGGCCATGCATAAACCATGTCTGCTCCGATGGATTTGCTGTTCATGGTCACATATGCGCTTCCGTATGCTTTTCCGGTTACAACAGTAACTTTCGGTACGGTTGCATCGGCGAATGCATAGGTAAGTGATGCCATTGCTTTCGCAAGATTCTTCTCCGAACATACAGCTGCCTTGAATCCTGTTACATTGGTAAGTGTCAGGACCGGAATTCCAAATGCATCACAGAATTTCACAAATCCGGCTGCTTTCTTGCATCCTCTTGCTGAAAGAGAACCGTCGAATTCTTCTGCTGCCTTTCCTTCTTCATCAAATACTTTTGAACGGTTTGCCACTGCTCCTACGGTCATTCCGTTAAGACGGATAAAACCGGTCACCATATCTTTTGCGTATTCTTTCTTTGTTTCGAAGAAAACGCCGCTATCTGAAAGCATTGACAGAACAATGGATGGGTCCTCGGCTGCATTTTCAATATCTTCACAGATCCGGTTCAGATCATCGGTACATTCATCATAAGAATCGTTATCCTCATTATTTGCCGGAAGCATACATACGAGTTCACGGATATTTTCCAGGATCTCTTCTTCTGTTCCGACTGCATCCACCATTCCGGATTCCTCGCTCTGGAACTTAGCACAGGATGTGTCACATTTCTTAATTTCATTTCCGACGATTGCATTCGGAGAGTTCACAAATAATCTGCCCTTTGTCTCCATAAATGTGAAATCAGTCAGTGCTGCAGCTGTTGCGAGTCCACCGCCGCAATTTCCGAAAATAGCAGTAATCTGTGGAATAACGCCAGAAGCCATTGCCTGTTTGTAGTAGAGACTTCCAAATGCATTCAGTGCGTCTGTTGCTTCCTGAAGACGCATACCTGCACAGTCAATAAGTCCAATGACCGGTGCACCCATCTTCATTGCCATGTCATAGATATGTGCGATCTTTCTTGCATGCATCTCACCAATCGCGCCCTTTAAAACAGTCGCGTCCTGGCTGTACACATAGACAAGATTACCGTCAATGACTCCATAACCGGTAATGACACCATCTGCCGGAGTCTCTTTCTCCTGCATGTTGAAATCTGTCGTTCTTGCTGTTACTGCTCCGCCGATTTCAACAAAACTTCCCGAATCAAGCAATGCAGCAATTCTCATGCCTGCCGGATTTGATGTTGTTGTGTTACTCATAAATCTAGCCCTCCATTTTATAAATTTAAATATAAACCAAATTTTCTGCCGAGTTTATTATACTTGTATTTTCTGGAAACTGCAACATTTTTCGCGAATAACTCGTTAATAATTTCACATTGTATTAAAAAAAGACCAAAAGCGACAAGGGGACGAGTGACTAGGGTCACCGGTCACCCGTCACCCCTAGTCACTCGCCCCCTTGTCACCTATTTCTGATTCCGGAACTGTACCGGTGTCATATTATACGCTTTTTTGAACAGCCGGTTAAAATGCTCCACGTTCTGATATCCAACAGAAAGCGCGATATTTTCCACGGTCATACTGCTGCTCTTAAGCATGGCTCTGGCTTTTTTCATACGGACTTTCTTTACGATGTCCCCGAACGTCATACCTGATTTTTCTTTGATGTATTTGGACAGGTACGGCTTGGAAAGGAAGAATTTCTCAGAGAGGTCATCCAGAGAAACATCCAGATAGTTTGCCTGAATATAATTCATGATCTCAAGCATACGTTCGTCCTTACACTCATCTGCTGTTTTGATCTCTTCAATTTTATTAACCGCAACTGCCAGTGCATCGATGGATGCGTGGATAATGTCTGCATCAATGCCGACTCCCCAGTATGTATGTCCGTTGCAGATAATACCGACATATGCACATGCCTTGGAAGAAGATCCCTTTGTCAGAGAATGTTCTTCATAGAAGGACAGCTCGTAGCTGATGTTGAAATACTGCTTGATCGCATTGCTTACCGCATCGAGACGTCCATTACCGGATGCTGTCACGATCCGTTTGCTGTTCGCATGCGAAATGGTTGCTGTCGCAAGGATTCCGTCTTCCTGTTTGAAATGACACTCATCAATCGTAAAGACACCTTTGTAATTGACATAATTGTCCTCGAAAATATGGTAAACCCATTCCGGAGTCAGCTCTTTGTGAGCCTTGTCGGATACATCTTTTACGAGATATCCCACTTCTTCCTTCATCTCCTTCGGCAGATTGATACCGAAGTTCTGCTTTAATATGTAGTTGACGCCGCCCTTACCGGACTGGCTGTTGATACGGATAACATCCTTGTCATAGGTACGTCCCACATCTTTCGGATCGATCGGCAGATACGGAACCGTCCATTTATCGCATTCTTTCTCTTCCCTGAAGGCCATACCTTTCGCGATCGCATCCTGATGGGATCCGGAAAATGCGGTAAATACCAGATCTCCTGCATACGGCTGACGTTCGTAAACATGCATTCTGGTAAGACGCTCATAGGTCTCACGGATTTCCATCATGTTGGAGAAATCCAGTCCCGGATCAACACCGTGTGAGAACATGTTCATAGCCAGTGTGATAATGTCCACGTTACCGGTACGTTCTCCATTTCCAAACAGCGTTCCCTCGATACGCTCTGCTCCGGCAAGTACACCAAGCTCTGCGGTTGCCACACCACATCCTCTGTCATTGTGTGGATGCAGGCAGAGGATCACGCCATCGCGATGGCTGAGGTGTTTGTCTACATATTCTACCTGGCTTGCAAATACATGCGGCATTGCGTTCTCTACGGTTGTCGGAATGTTGATGATTGCTTTCTTATCCGGGGTCGGCTGCCATACATCCAGAACGGCGTTGCACACTTCCACTGCGTAATCCACTTCGGTTCCCGGGAAGCTTTCCGGACTGTACTGGAAGGTGAAATTTCCTTCTGTCTCATCAGCCAGTGTTTTCAAAAGTTTCGCTCCGTCGATCGCGATCTTCTTGATCTCCTCTTTACTCTTGCGGAACACCTGCTCACGCTGAGCAACGGATGTCGAATTGTAAAGGTGTACAACCGCATGGGGCGCTCCCTTTACTGCTTCAAATGTTTTCTTGATGATATGTTCACGTGCCTGAGTCAGTACCTGTACGGTCACATCGTCCGGAATCATATTCTTCTCGATCAAAGTGCGCATGAACTGATATTCTGTCTCGGATGCTGCCGGAAAACCGACTTCGATCTCTTTAAATCCGACTTTAACTAACAACTGGAAGAATTCCAGCTTCTCCTCCAGGCTCATCGGCTCGATCAGTGCCTGATTGCCGTCACGCAGATCCACACTGCACCAGATCGGTGGTTTCTCAATGTAATCCTTCTTCGCCCAGTCATAACTGACTTCCGGCGGCATAAAATATTGTCTTTCATACTTTTCAAAATTCTTCATCGTGTTCTCTCCTTCTATAAATACTCAAGAATGTAATTTGTCTGAATTATAGGAATTTTTCAGTCTTCGCGCAAAATTCATAAATATTCGTCAATGTTCTTGCTCTATTTTGTTGTACTCACATATCCTAACACATCTATATTATAAAGTCCAGCGACAAATTTAAGCAATTTAATTGATCTAATTTATCATCATGTATTTTTTACAGATTTTTCGGAATACCCAGGCATAGTTTTTCACCGGAATCTCCTCTTCAATGACCAGAGGGTACTTTTTTAGTACTTCTCCATTCAAAGTATAGCATACATAGCCCGCTTCTGTTCCTTTCGTCACCGGTGCCTGCATTGTTTCTTCCTGGCAGACAGTCACCTCTACCTGTTCCGACTCCGATAAAAGAACCTGCAGTTCCTTCTGTTTTCCTTCCTCTGTCTGCAGGACCGGCGTGGATTTTGCATCCCCAAACAGCTCCTGATCATCCGGAATTCCATTTTCCACGGTAATTTCCCTGAGCACCGGCTCTTTCCATACATCGCGGTACTGATACGTCTTCAGCGCATACTGCATCAATTTCTTGGTATCAACCCATTTATAACTTTTGTTATTGGGCCATCCACAGCCCAGAAGCGCAACGACAAAGGTTCTTCCGCCATTCTCCAGTGCTCCCACATAACAATACCCTGCTTCTCCTGTAAACCCGGTTTTTCCTGAAATGGCTCCCTCCATCATATCCAGGAACAAGTTGTGGTTTGTGCAGGTAAAATTCCTTGTCCCTTCGACATTGGAAAAAGAATAGCTTTTCTGCTGGGTGATCCCCAGAAATTCTTCTGCTTTTGGTGATTCGAGAATGCAGTAGCTCATGATCCTTGCCAGATCGGCAGCCGAAATGCTGTGCTTTCCGCCGTCATCTTCCGCGTCCAGTCCGTTTGGCGTCACAAAATGGGCATTGGTACACCCGATTTCTTTTGCCTTTTCATTCATTTTCTCGGCAAATTGTTCCACACTGCCAGCAATATGCTCGGCGATGGCAACTGCACTGTCGTTGTGTGATTCGAGCATCAGGGAATACAAGAGATCTTCAAGATAATACTGTTCTCCTTCTGCCATCTGCAAATGGACCTTAGGCTGGGAAGCAGCATTCTTCGATACGGTCACAATTTCCCCGGCACTTTCCATCTGTGTACCTTCATTCTCCGCGCTTTCATTCTCCGCGTTCATCGCTTCCAGGGCAAGGATACAGGTCATGATTTTTGTCGTGCTTGCCATCGGCCGCATGGTTTGCCCGTCCTTCGAGATCAGGACACGCCGGCTCTTGGCATCCATCAGCACAGCGGAAATGGCATGCAGATTCTGCAGCTCTTCCGGCAGGGAACCTGCTGCTTCTTCTTCCTTCACTGATTCCTGAGATGCCTGATTCACTTCCCATACCTCGTCAGAAGCCAGCGCATGGAGTATTTCTTCAGTCCCGGCAAGCTGCGGCATCACGATGAGATTAATGGATATGATGAAAATGCAGGTGACCGATATAAGATTCCGGATTCTTTTCATTACGCACATCTCCCTATTCGAATCATATCATAGCTCCTCTTGAGGACATTATTTTCCTCTATCCTATCGTATGAACGGGTGCTTTTCTCCATGCATCTTCTTTCTTCCAATTTCTCAATGAAGCTATTGATTACCGAACCTTTTGGAGAGTCTGCACTGCAACTAAAAAAGCTGCAGAAAATGTATACAGGAATGATCCTGTTTCCTACAATTTCTGCAGCTTTCTGCTTTTTACATGTATAATACCTCTGTCCCGGTTATATATCCAGCTTCAGCTGAACTTCGTCTTCGGCCTCTTCTTTGAATGTCTCCATCTTCTCCGCATCGATTCCCGGCAGCTCATCCAGCGACGTTACGCTGAATCTTCGAAGAAATTCTTCAGTGGTTCCGAATAACAACGGTCGCCCCGGTGCGTCGAGCCTTCCCACCTCACAGACAAGATTGTACTCGATCAGTTTATTCACGGCATGGTCTGATTTCACACCACGGATCTTCTCGATCTCCAGTCTGGTAACCGGCTGTTTGTACGCGATGATCGAAAGCGTCTCCAGCATGACATCGGTGAGGACGTAGCGCTTTGGCTGCTTGGCGATCCGGATCAAATACTCATACATTTCCGGCTTCGTGGCAAGCTGAAAGGAATCCTCCAGTTCAATGATGCGGATTCCCCTGCCTTCCTTCTCATATTGGTCCATCATGTTGTGAATGATTTTCTTTGTAGTTGGCACATCCTGTTCGATTGCCGCAGCGATCTTGCTGACTTCAACCGAATCACCCATGGCAAATAAAATCGCCTCGATTATGCCTTGCAGCTGTTTAATCTTCATTATGTTCCCCTTCATTCTCGTTCGAGGTAATCAGTATATCATCAAACGTATGTTCCTGATAAATCGTAATCTTTCCGATTTTCATAAGTTCTAATATTGCAAGAAATGTAACGATCACCTGGACCTTGGATGCCTGTCTAGTAAGTAGATCCCGGAAGCTGAAGTTGCGGTGTACTTTCGCATACTCTTCCACATAATTCAGTTTCTCAGGCAATGTCACTTCTTCCTTCTCAATCTTTCCGAATTTACTTCGGATTGGATCCGTCTTCTCCGTCTGTCGTTTTAATACTTCCTGGAAAATGTCATTCAGCTTCGAAAGGGTTAGATCCCCGAGAAGCTCATCCAGATCCACAGGCTCGACATAGCTCTTGACAACATCGGGAAGCGTTTCCTCCTTGTAATAAATCTTCTCTCCGTCTACCTGACGATCCCGAAGCTCATAAGACATATATTTGTACATCTTATATTGGAGGAGCTGTTCCACCAGTTCCTGTCTCGGGTCCTCTTCTTCGCCCTCTTCGTTGACTTCCTTCGGCAGGAGCATACGGCACTTAATGTCCAGAAGCGTGGCTGCCATCAGCAGGAATTCACTCATAATGTTCAGATCTTCCCGTTCCATATCTCGGATATATTCCATATACTGGTTGGTGATTTCCACGATCGGAATATCGTAAATATCTATTTTATTTTTATCAATCAGATGCAGAAGAAGGTCCAACGGCCCCTCAAACACCTGCAGTTTTACCGGAATTCCCATATTCTTACTGCCTTTCCGTCTGTCGAATCAAAGCGTGTCCGTGCACTAGAACAGTGTAACACACTTCTGGCTTTCGGGCAAATAGATCTTACAAATCCACTGAAATAAGCCCATGGCAATATCCACAGGCATAAATCATTCTTCTACATTCCATGAATATGAAGCACGATCAGCTCCGCCGGATTGAACAGACGGATATTGATCGTATGCGTCCCCAGTCCTTTGCTGACTACAATACTTGTATCTCCCTCTTTGTAGCAGTCGCCGGAATATTTCGGGAACAGCCCTACTTGAGGGCTGATGACGCCTCCCAGTACAGGGAGCCGCATAACGCCCCCGTGAAGGTGACCGGAAAGAATCAGATCCGCTCCCCATTCTTTGTAGATCGTGACAAATTCCGGGTGATGCACCATCAGAACATTCCATGCCTGCGGATCTGCCTGTCCCAGTCCGTCTTTCATATCCTGCAGGGAAGGCTCCATCCTGCCGAATCTGGCATAACATTCCGAAGGCATCTTCATTCCATACAGAAGAACCCGAGTGCCTTCCCATTCCATCTCGCAGGATTCATTGATCAGAAAATGGATTCCGGCCTGTTCCAGTTCTTTCTTATATTTCCAGTAGCTGTCGCCGTAATTTTCCGGATCTTCAAGCATCCTCTGTTCATGGTTTCCGAGCGCGCAATATACCGGGGCAAATTCGGTCAGTTTTTTCATGCATTCTGCCGCCTTTCCCCAGGAACTCTCCCTGCCGCCATGCGTATTTCTATTTGCCACAAGCATATCCCCGCCGCAGAGGATCAGATCCGGTTTCTGCTCCCGAATCTTTTCCAGAAGCTTACCATTCTCCTCTCCGTATTCGCGGTTATGAAGATCACTTAAAAATACGATTCTTTTATCTTCCATTTCAGGAGGAAGCTTCGGTGTCCTGATCTCGTATTCCGTCACTACAAACCGATGTGTCTCCCGGTATATTTCAGCTAATATGAGCAGCACTGCCGCTATGAGGGCAGCAAGTAAATATATCATTCTGCAAATCTCCTTAAAGTCATCTTAATCTCGTTCTACCCGTTCTATCATACAGGAATGTTCTTTGCTCTTCGGATCGTAATTAATTCCAACCAACAGAATATCTGCTCCATAATCCTTAATTGCAGCAGCCACCTCTTCCGCATCCATATTCAATGTAGCATCCAGAAGATGATCAGAGTTACGAATCAGCTTTGCAATTTCTGTATGCTTCCCTGTAGTTACAGCACGAACAAATTTCTCACGTGCATCTTTGCTGCAAATGATTTTCCAAAACGTCGTGGTCTGCTTACACATGTCATCTTATCGCTTGTTCCAAGTGTACTGTTAATAAACGATATCAACCCTGTCTTATCTACATATATTCCTTTTCTTACAGTTTCAAACCCAGCATTTCCATGGTACTTATATCATATCTGATTTTTGAATATTTGTACACCTGATTTATAAATTCTTCTAACCGAGGATCGTATGGTCCGTCACAATAGAACCCCGGCCAGAGCGAGGGTAAACTTCGCTTTGACCGGGGCTTTTCTCCCTCGGCATCTTCTGTCGGTTCTGTGGTGATAACGCCATCGTCCCACTTATGATTCAGAGCATCTACCTCGCGGGTTTCGGTAACCTTGCAAACAGTGCAGGTTCTGGTTTCCTCACCCTTTTCGGTACAGGTAGGCTCGGTGATAACAGTCCATTCACCCCACGCATGCTCTTTGCAGAAAGGTTTCCAGGTGATGGTGCCGCCGTAGTTCTGCATCACATCGCTTGTCCAGGTCTCATTCCCGCCGGGATAGAAAGCTGTAGCCGTAACTCCTTCGAAAGCATTTTCCTGAATTTCCGGTGCATCTCCTTAAACTGTCATTTCTTCCAATACGTCCAGCAATGCCGAAAAAAATGTCATCGCTCCGACATCTTCTTTTGCATAAATGGCAACTTCACCAATCTTTTCTCCGTTCAGCTTGTAGCTTACCCGCCCGATGGTATCGCCCTTTTTCACCGGTGCATCGAGTTCTTCCACCGTTATTTCTTTCGTTATGGCATTCAGATCTGCACCTGTTACATCCACATACTGAAAGGAATTCTCGGCTTCGCCTTCAACCTGTTTTTCAATTCCCCTGGTCACTTCTGCAAAAATCGGCTCCTCGAGCACATTTTCATCGACAAAACGGCTGCATTTTCCAAAACCGTAGTTCAGCATGGAAATCGCATCCTTGACACGGGTTTTGGAATCCGGCTCAGCCATGACAACAGCGATCATTTCAATCCCGTCTTTTTCAGCCGTTGCCGAAAGGCAGAACTTTGCCTTACTGGTGGAGCCGGTCTTCAGTCCTGTCGCGTATTCGTACTGGCGAATCAATTTATTGGTGTTGGTGAGACCGAATTCGCTGGTTCCTTTAGCAGTCGTGTGGGTGATATTTTCCATCCAGATCATCGAATACTTATGAATCTCTGGATATTTTGTGATGAGTTCCCGAGACATCAGTGCGATATCTCTTGCGGTCGTGAGGTGTCCGTCCGTATCCAGTCCGTTGCAGTTTACGAAATGAGTATGTTCCATTCCAAGCCCCTTGGCACGTTCGTTCATCTTCTGTACAAAGGCCTGCTCACTGCCACAGATCAATTCGGACATTGCCACACAGGCGTCGTTCGCACTTGCCACAGAAATGCATTTGATCATAGTTTCCACGCTCTGCTTTTCTCCCGGTTCCAGAAACACCTGGGATCCGCCCATGGATGCCGCATACTCGGAAGTCGTCACCTCATCCTCCAGATGGATCTGTCCACTCTCAAGAGCATCAAAAATGAGCAGAAGTGTCATGATCTTGGTCACACTCGCAGGCGGAAGCTCCTTGTCGGCCTCCTTCTCATAGAGAACTTTCCCGGAGGAAGCTTCCATAATTATTCCTGACTCTGCGGAAATGCCGAGTTCTTCTGTATTTTCTTCTTTTTCCCCGGAATCATCCTGGATATTGCCGGTTGTTTGCGTTTCTTCATTCGCCAGGCTGACCAGGCATGGCATCCTATAACTCGTCTGCAGGCACAGTACGATTCCCAGAAATACAGTCAGAAATCTACGCATAAAACAGCTCCTTCACCGATTCGTCTGTTACTAATAAATGCCATGCCGCATTAAAATAGAACCTTCTATCCTATGTTTCCGTTATATTCTTTTCCTTTTTCATTAAACCAGTCCAGCGCTTCGCAGATTCCTTCTTCTGCAAAGGCAAATTCTTTCGTCTCTTTTTTTTCCTCCGGAGTGTTGTCGTAATTGTACGGTCCTTCCCAGACCGTACCCAGAAGGATCGTCTCCTTCTCGCCATCCTCAGATTCTTTTTCTTCTTTTCCCAGTCGGAAATTCATCTTTCCCATACTTCCGTTAAACTTTGCCTTTTTATAAAAATTCAGCGGAAAAAGCTGCATCCGTTTCAACATTGATTTATCCCTCCATTGTAAATAACCGCCTTATATACGGAACCATTTGAAAGAAATATACTGCCAAATCACAAAAATAGCAAGCTCATTTTATTATATACATGACAACTCACAATAATCCAATGGACCATTTTCTCAAATGCATGGAACAAAAAAAGGCATTGCCATGCTTTGTGATGTTCGCATGCAATGCCTTTATTTGCAATATTTATGATTGTTTCACGCCGTCTTCTATTCTCCTGTCACTTCAAGGATCGCATCTCTCATGATCTCGATTGCCTGATCAATGTGATCTTTGGTAAGTGTAAGTGGCGGAATCATACGGTTTACATTGTTTCCGATCGCCGTGATCAGAAGTT
Source organism: Bariatricus sp. HCP28S3_A7 (assembly GCF_052066375.1). Taxonomy (NCBI): domain Bacteria; kingdom Bacillati; phylum Bacillota; class Clostridia; order Lachnospirales; family Lachnospiraceae; genus Bariatricus; species Bariatricus sp. HCP28S3_A7. The sequence continues at coordinate 58,086 of NZ_JBQHSG010000008.1, read as the reverse complement.
TTCTGCGGAAGCATGCCCATTTCACATCCAATGCAATCGGCATATCGTATTCGCAGCCTACCAGGAGTCCTTTTCCTCTTGCTTCTTTTACATGTGGAAGGGTTGCAAGTTTTTCTTTGAAGTATTCTCCCATTACTTTTGCGTTTCCGCTCAGGTCGTTGTCCAGAATCTCTGTGATAGATGCAAGAGATGCAGCACATGCAAGAGGATGTCCACCGTATGTAGAACCATGTGTTCCTGATGTAAATACTTTCGCAACCTCTTCACTTGCACAGCAAGCTCCGATCGGCATTCCGCCGCCCATTGCTTTCGCCATAGTTACACAGTCCGGTTTTACTCCGTATCCCATGAATGCCATCGGAGAACCTGTACGTCCCCATCCGGTCTGTACTTCATCAAGAAGGAGAAGCATTCCTCTCTCATCGCAGAGCTTGCGAAGTCCTTCGATGAATTCCTGTGTTGCCGGATGTACACCGCCTTCGCCCTGTACCGGCTCGATCATGATCGCGATCGTATTTTCTGTTACTTTTGATTTGAAATCTTCCAGATCATTGTATTTTGCATAAGAGAATCCAGGAAGCATCGGTTTGAATCCAAGCTGGCATGCATTGTCCGGCTGACCTGTTGCTGAAAGTGCTCCGTAGGTTCTGCCATGGAAACCGTTGACAGCTGTTACGATATGGTAATGTTCCGGGCCGTATTTTTCAACACCGTATTTTCTTGCCATTTTGATCATGCATTCATTAGCTTCTGTTCCTGAGTTCTGGAAGAAAATCTTATCCATCCCGATCGTGTCACAGATTTTTTTTGCAAGGAGTGCCTGCGGTACGGTATATGGGTAGTTGAAGGTATGCATAATATCATCAACCTGATCCTTGATTGCCGCAACTACTTTCGGATTTCTGTTTCCGGCACTGTTTACAGCAACACCGCCATAGAAGTCAAGATATGCAACGCCTTTTTCATCATACAGATACATTCCCTCTGCTCTCTCTGCGATGAAATCGTAACGTGCATAGGTTTCTACCATGTATTTGTTTACAATGGCTTTCAATTCTTCTGCTGTTAATCCTGTGTCTTTGAGTTTCATAAGAAATTCCTCCCATTTTCTTTATTGTTGTAAGAAATATCAAAATGAAGTAGATTTGACTCCCACCAAGAGTAACTTGCGCAACTCGCCACCTATGAAGGTGGGAGTCTTATCTTCTTTCAAGATAAAAAAAAGCGCCATGTACATCCTGTACATGACGCCTTTGTCATTTAACGATTATGAGTATATACCTCAGTCTAAAATTTGTCAACACAAAATTTTTACAAAAAAATTATAGATATTTCAGATAAATTTTCTAAATAAAATTACGGATATTCTCTTTTATTCTTTCGATCGGTCCGGTAACACATTCCGGCATATCATCCTTTTTTACATTGTAGAAGGATGAAAGAAAATCCATACCGAATACGGTGATCAGTACCGAACCTGCCACCCGTCCTACATAAAGCGGGATCAATGCCACGATTCCCTCCACTGTGTTCTGCAGGAACATGAAGAGAAACAAGGTATAGAACCCCCAGGCGATCGAACTTTCGAGACAGATTATCCCTTTATAGTTGAAAGGTTTTTCATTATAATCCCACCAGACTTCTCCGAACACCTTCTGCATCAGAAGTGCGGTCAGATATTCCAGAATGGTTGCGAAAAAGGATCCCATGAAAAACAACAGGACACGATTCTCGCTGTATGGCCTGAGGAGAAAAAATACAGTCAGCGCCCCCACACCATAGATTGGACAGAACGGACCTCTTCCGAATCCCCTGTTCGTCAGCTTTTTATTACAAAAGGACATATAGATCGATTCGACGAGCCATCCCAGCATTCCGTAAGTCAGGAACCACATGACTAATTCATAACTTCCAACTCCAAAAATCACTCTATTCCACCACATATCCATTCCTCCGGCACTTGGCCCTTCGACCTCCTGCCCGCTAAAAAAATGAGGTGTTGATATTCAAACACCTCATTATTCTGCACATATTAATTATATTTACGTTTTCTAGCAGCTTCGGATTTCTTTTTACGTCTTACGCTTGGTTTTTCGTAATGTTCTCTCTTACGAATCTCCTGCTGAATTCCTGCCTTTGCGCAGTTTCTTTTGAATCTGCGTAAAGCGCTGTCTAACGTCTCGTTTTCTTTTACGATTACATTTGACATAGTCTCACACCTAACCTCCCCTCCAGCCTTGTATTGTGCATTATACGACTGTTCGGGTATTTTATTGCACTACACATGATTATAGCATATTTTTTAATACAGTCAAGAATTTTCTTTAAAAATATGCCAAATTATGCATAATTTATTGAATCTGTCCTGCTAAAACCTCTTTCACTTTTGCAAGTGCATCCGGAATGCCTGCCGGATTCTTTCCGCCTGCCTGTGCCATGTTCGGGCGTCCGCCGCCGCCACCGCCAACGCAGGATGCGATTGCCTTGATCAGATTTCCGGCATGAGCGCCTTTCTTCATTGCTCCGTCGGTTGCGGTTGCCATCAGGCTGACTTTGCCGCCTGCAGCAGATGCAATCACGACCACACCTTCTCCAAGCTTCTCTTTGAGCTGGTCGCCGAGATCGCGAAGTCCGTTCATATCCATATCTTCTACGCTGACAGCAAGAACCTTCACTCCGTTCACTTCTTCTACCTGGCTCATCACATCGCCCATAGCGTCCTTTGCCAGTTTGCTCTTCAGGCTCTCGACTTCGCTGTGAAGTTCTTTGTTCTCAGCCTGCAGATGCGTGATCTTCTCAGTGAGATTATCCGGGGTCGCCTTCAGAAGCTTCGCAGCTTCGTGCATCTTTTCTTCCAGAGCCGCGTAATATTTCATAAGTCCTTTGGAAGTCAACGCTTCGATACGGCGCACGCCGGCTGCCACACCGCTCTCGGATATGATCTTAAATGCTCCGATTTCTCCTGTATTTGCAACGTGGGTTCCTCCACAGAATTCGATGGAGTAATCACTCATATTGACAACTCGTACAATATCACCGTATTTTTCACCGAAAAGTGCCTGTGCTCCGGTCTTTCTTGCTTCTTCGATCGGCATATTCTTCGCGATAACCTGAAGGGATCTGGAAATGCTGTCGTTGACCATATCTTCGGTCCTCTGCAATTCTTCCGGTGTCATTGCAGAGAAATGCGAGAAGTCAAAACGCAGTCTTTCGTCATTTACGCTGGAACCTGCCTGTTCAACATGAGTTCCGAGAACCGTGCGGAGTGCTTTCTGAAGCAGATGAGTCGCACTGTGGTTTCTTGCGCAGAGAGAACGTCTCTCGGCATCTACGGTAAGTGTTACCGTATCTCCTGCTTTCATCATTCCGCGGGTCATGCGTCCGATATGACCGATCTTGCCGCCGAGCAGTTTTACAACATCTTCTACGATGAATTCTCCATCTCCGCAGCTGATCACGCCGTGGTCAGCTTCCTGTCCGCCGCTGGTTGCGTAGAACGGAGTCTTCTCTACAAAAATGGTTCCTCTTTCTCCATCTGACAGTGCATCCACAACCTCTTCGTCGGTTGTAAGAACGGTGATCTTTGATTCATAGGTCAGGTTATCATATCCGACAAATTCGGATGTCACGGAAGGATCGATGGATTCGTAAACGGTCACGTCTGCGCCCATATAATTTGTCACTTTACGTGCTTTTCTTGCAGTCTGACGCTGTACTTCCATAGCGGCCTTGAATCCGTCTTCATCCACATCCATGTTCTCTTCTTCCAGGATCTCTTTCGTCAGATCAAGCGGGAATCCGTAGGTATCATATAATTTGAATGCATCCTCGCCGGACAGAGTCTTTACGCCTTCTACCACCATCTTCTCTTTCATCTCATTGAGAATGACAAGGCCCTGATCGATCGTCCTGTCGAACTGCTCTTCTTCTTTGCGAATCACATTCATGATAAAGTCTTTCTTCTCTTCCAGCTCCGGATAGCCGTCCTTGGAACCTTCGATTACAGTCTCTGCAAGCTTGGTCAGAAAACCGCCCTCGATGTTCAAAAGTCTTCCGTGACGGCAGGCACGGCGGAGAAGTCTTCTCAGCACATAGCCGCGTCCTTCATTGGAAGGCATGATTCCATCGGAAATCATGAACGATATGGAACGAATATGGTCGGTGATCACGCGAAGGGATACGTCTGTATTATAATCTTCACCGTAAGACACACCTGCAAGTTCGCATACCTGATCGCGAAGTGCCTTCAGTGTATCAATATCGAACATGGAATCTACATCCTGTACGATACATGCAAGTCTCTCAAGTCCCATACCGGTATCAATGTTCTTCTGTTCCAGTTCTGTATAATTGTTATGTCCGTCATTGTCAAACTGGGTAAATACGTTGTTCCAGATCTCCATGTATCGGTCACATTCACATCCTACGGTACATCCCGGTTTGCCGCAGCCGTATTTCTCACCGCGGTCATAATAGATCTCAGAACATGGACCGCACGGGCCTGAACCATGCTCCCAGAAATTGTCTTCTTTTCCAAAACGGAAAATCCGCTCCGGAGCGATTCCGATTTCTTTATTCCAGATCTCAAATGCTTCATCGTCATCCAGATATACAGACGGATATAATCTGTTCGGGTCCAGTCCCACAACTTCTGTCAAGAACTCCCATGACCAGTGGATTGCTTCTCTCTTAAAGTAATCTCCAAAAGAGAAGTTACCGAGCATTTCAAAAAATGTACCGTGACGTGCTGTCTTTCCAACATTTTCAATATCACCGGTACGAATACACTTCTGGCAGGTCGTCACACGACGTCTCGGCGGGATCTCCTGTCCGGTAAAATACGGCTTTAACGGTGCCATACCGGAGTTGATCAGCAAAAGGCTGTTGTCGTTGTGCGGTACCAGCGAAAAACTCTTCATCTTCAAATGGTCCTTACTCTCAAAAAACTCAAGGAACATACGTCTTAATTCGTTTACTCCGTACGCTTTCATCTTTTTCCTCCTATACTGTATCGTGCAAAATTCTGCACGCAATTTGCTAAAGTTTAATTATAAAGATTGTGGGGAGGTTTGTCAACTGTTTCGCGTTGGAAAATGGGGACGCCCCCGCCTGGCAGGGATGGTTCCCGGACTCGCTTTCGCTCGGGCAAAAACGCAGCGGTACTATGATGCCAGGGCGCCGCGCATGCGGCTGCTGCCATCAAGTGCCGGCGTTTTTGACGGTCCGGGAACCATACCTGTCAGGCGGGGGCTGTGCATTTCCATGGGGGAGGATGTGCATTTTCTGGGAGAAGATGTGCATTTTCTGGGGGAGGATGTGCATTTTCTGGGGGAGGATGTGGTTTTCCTGGGTGGGGCTCAATTGGGTCCCATAGATGGGACCGATTGAGCGGGGGAAGTCAGACAAATAAAAAGATTCTCCGGATTTATGGTCCGGAGAATCTTTTTATCTGTCTTCATTATTTTTCTTCAGCTGTGGTTTTGGCGTTTTTGCGGTCGCGCAGTTTTTTTCCGGTCAGGATTCCGAGGAATGCGAAGACTGCTATGATAGCCATTTTAATAAGTGTGCTGATTAGTGTTGAGAAAAATGCCATACTCGTGCCTCCCTTGCTAAACTAGTTTTATCATAACATATGAATGGGTTCTTTTCAAATCAATTTTCACATAATTTGTGGTTTTTGTGGCTTGATTTTATGAATTTTTTCTAAACTTTGTTTTCTGTTCCGAAGAGGGACTGGGCGTAGTGTACGGACTGCATGGCGTCTTTGCCGTAGAAGTCGGCGTCGATCATGTCGGCGTATTCCTGGTTGAGGACGGCGCCTCCTACCATGACGCGGCAGTCGGGCTTTTTCTCGCGGAGCTGGCGGATGGTTTCTTCCATGCTGACTACGGTGGTGGTCATGAGTGCGCTTAGGCCTACGAGTGTCACTTCTTCTTCAATTGCTTTTTCTACGATAAGTTCCGGCGGTACATCTTTGCCGAGGTCCAGGACTTCGAAGCCGTAGTTTTCGAGAAGGACTTTGACGATGTTTTTGCCGATATCGTGAATGTCGCCTTTGACGGTTGCAAGGATGATTTTTTCTTTTTTTTCTTCGGCAGCTCCGGATTCGGCGAGTACGTCTTTGATAACGGCAAAGGCGATTTTTGCGGCGTCGGCACTCATGAGGAGCTGGGGAAGGAACACGGTTCCTTTTTCAAAGCCGTCTCCAACGACGTTGAGTGCGGGGATCAGTTCCTGCTGGATGATCTCCATCGCATCCCGTGTTTTCACGAGTTCCCGGGTGAGATGATGGGCTTCTTCCTTCAGGCCTTTTTCGATTGCGTATTTTAATGTCAGTGTGTTCCCGGTATCTGTGCCCACCGGCTGGGAGGGGCCGTTTCCGCCCGCTATCCGGAGTGTTCCGTTTCCGCCTGCCACCTGTGCCGCAGCTTTTTCCGCCGCTGCCTGTGCAGCATATTTGGTGATATAGGAGGTACAGTTTTCATCGTATCCCATCAGTGCGAGGAATGCGTCGTAAGATTTCATCATTTCTTCGGAGGAAGGATTGATGATGCCTGCCGTCAGTCCGTTCTGCATCGCCATGGTGTAGAAATGGCTGTTGATCACCGGTCTTTTGGGAAGTCCGAAGGAAATGTTGGATACGCCGAGTACGGTGCGCACTCCGTAGATCTCTCGCACTTTTCTGAGGGCTTCCAGGGTGACTTTTGCACCGTCCTTCTCGGAGCTGATGGTCATGGTCAGCACATCGATAACAATATCTTTCTTCCTGATTCCGTATTTTGCGGCTTCTTCGATGATTTTTCCGGCGATCTTCACTCTTCCGTCTGCATCGGAAGGTATTCCCTGTTCGTCTAAGGTCAGCCCGACTACGACACCACCGTATTTTTTCACCAGCGGGAAGACGGCGTTCATGGATTCCTGTTTGCCGCTAACGGAGTTAAGCATAGGTTTGCCGTTGTAGATCCGCATGGCGGCTTCCATGGCCTTTGCGTCTACCGTGTCGATTTGCAGCGGAAGGCTGGTCACGCTCTGAAGCTGGGTCACTACATCCTTCATCATCTGCACTTCATCGATATCCGGCAGTCCCACATTGACATCCAGAATGTGCGCACCCTTCTCCTGCTGTGTGATTCCCTCTTTGAGGATGTAATCCATATCGTGCGCTTTCAATGCTTCTTTAAACCTTTTTTTGCCGGTCGGATTGATGCGCTCACCGATAATAAGCGGCATATCCCCTAAAATCACTGCTTTCCCATAGGAGGAAACGATGGTATCCTCCTTCTCTTCCACCGGAAGGATTGGATGGTCCTTGCAGGCTTCCACCATTCTTCGGATATGATCAGGTGTGGTTCCACAGCAGCCTCCGATGACGCAGGCACCCTCTTCTACGATTTTCTTCATCGTGGCGGCAAAACGTTCCGGCTCTACATCATAATATGTCTCCCCGTTCTTCTGCTTCGGAAGTCCCGCATTTGGCTTTACGATGACCGGAAGAGAGGTGTAGCGTCGCATCGCTTTCAGAAGTGGAAGCATCTGGTCCGGTCCGAGGCCGCAGTTCATTCCGATGGCATCGACTCCCAGTCCTTCAAGCATCGCCACAACGGACGGGACATCTCCACCGGTCAGAAGTTTTCCCCGCTCATCGAAGATCATCGTGGCAAATACCGGAAGGGAGGTGTTTTCTTTCGCGGCAAGTACCGCAGCTTTCACCTCGTAGGTGTCACTCATGGTTTCTATATGGATGAGATCTGCACCGTTCTTTTCTCCGAGGGTGGCAGCTTCTGCAAATGCGCGGTACGCATCCTCAAAATCCAGATCGCCCATGGGCTTTAACAACTTACCGGTGGGTCCCATATCGAGTGCCACATAGGTTTCTCTTCCATCCAGCACTCCCTGCTCCTGTGCCCGCTTTGCATTTTTCACGGCAGCACAGATAACTTTCTCCAGTGACCAGTTGTCATCATGGAATTTGCAGGCATTTGCCCCGAACGTATTGGTCAGGACGATGTCGCTGCCTGCTTCAAAATATCTCCGGTGGATCTCCTCGACCTCTTCCGGGTGCTTCAGATTCCATACTTCAGGGAGCTCTCCCGGTTCCAGTCCCCGTTCCTGGAGAAGCGTCCCCATTCCTCCGTCAAAAAAGAGCAGTTCTCTGCCCAGTCTTTCTCGTATACTCATGTCCATTGCTCCTTCTAACTTCTTCTAGTTTCTTCTGTAAATGCAGTCTGTCTTCCCACAGGATTCACAGCCTTTGATATGACATTTCTCATCGGAATCGCTGATCCCGATCAGTGCAGTCACAGATTTGACCGGTGTAAGCATATAGCTGTCCGTCATCGTAAGGCCGATCGTTTTGGCCGTATCCAGCATTTGCAGAATGTCCTTCTGATGATGAATATCAAAATCCCCGTACCCGGGACTGAATCGTGGTCTGAGCCATTTTTCCTGTTGCCTTAGCTCTTCACCGATCTTCTCCTGGAGCTGATCCAGATATTCCTCCAGATACGCTGCGGCGCAGGCCTGAAGTACCACCGTCTTGGCCATATCTGTGAGGGAGAACCGCTTCATCATCAGATCCACGCCGGTCCCCAGTGTAGCTCCAAGCAGAACCACACTGCCGCATCCCTTCAGGTTCCTTCCGAGACTCCTGCTTGTAATATTCATTTTTCCTATTTGTAATTCGTTCTCCCCTGTATGTTCACATTCAAAAATGCGGTAGATGGATTTCGCTGCCGCACATGCTTCCAGATCCCTGAAAGAGTCTGAAATCAGCCCAAGCGTTCCCTCATCTACCGCGTGTTTTCCATAACCAAGGTAACGAATCGCTTCTTTCGTCCTTAAGTCTGTCATAGTTACACCTATTTCATAATTTCTGAAAGATTTGCCATGATTGCCGCTGCAACCTCCGGCTTATTCATAGAATAAATATGGATATTCTGTATTCCGTTTGCAATCAGATCGATGATCTGGTCTGTCGCATAAGCGATTCCGGCCTGCTGCATTGCCGCCGGATTATCTCCGAATTTATCCACTACCGCGAGAAATCTCTGCGGAAGCACAGTTCCGGAGAGCGAACAAATCCTTGCGATCTGCTTACCGTTTGTAACCGGCATGATTCCGGGAAGCACCGGAACCGTGATCCCTTTTTCGCGGATACGATAAAGGAAATTATAAAGAATACTGTTATCGAAAAACATCTGTGTCGTAAGAAAATCCACACCGCAGTCCACTTTTTCTTTCAAATGGAGAATGTCTTCATCCTTGCTTGCAGATTCTACATGTCCTTCCGGATAGCAGGCTGCGCCAATACAGAAATCTCCCTGTTCTTTGATGTCCCGGATCAGTTCGGATGCATAGTGATACTGTCCCGGAATCGGGAAACTGGCGTCTTTCGGAATATCTCCCCTAAGTGCAAGAATATTTTCAATTCCCTCTTCTTTCAGCCGGTCGATCACTGCATGAACTTCTTCCCTTGTGGAAGACGCGCAAGTCAGATGTGCGAGACTCGGCACACCCAGATCTTTCTTAATGTGTGAAGCGATCTTCACTGTATTCTTGCTCGTTCCGCCGCCGGCACCATAGGTAACACTGATATAAGAGGGCTTCAGAGCAGCGATTTTCTCCACCGCTCCCATAACGGATTCAAAGCCTGCATCTGTCTTCGGCGGAAATACTTCAAATGAAATATGTACTTTATTTTCCTGTAGTCTTTCTTTGATTTTCATTCTTTCTCTCCTATTCTAACATACTTATCTTCCATTATATCTCAATACCGACTCTCTTACTAGGGATAATTTTACCAAATATTACATTCCTTCATAGAGATCTTCATATAATCTTGCTGAATTGCTCCATGAGAAGTCTTTCTGCATGCCTCGTTCCACGATCTTGTTCCAGTCACGTTTTCTATCATAATAAATACGTTCTGCATAACGGATCGTTCCAAGCATCTCATGCGCATTAAAGTTCATAAAACTGAATCCGGTTCCCGTCTTCTCGAACTCGTTGTACGGCTCAACCGTATCTTTCAGTCCACCGGTCTCACGAACGATCGGTACGGTTCCGTAACGAAGGCTCATAAGCTGACTCAGTCCGCAAGGTTCAAAAAGTGACGGCATCAGGAATGCATCACAGGATGCATACACTTTGTGTGACATCGGCTCGGAATAATAGATATTGGCACTGACTTTCTCCGGATATTTCCATGCGAAATAACGAAAGCTGTTCTCATAGCGTTCTTCTCCGGTACCAAGAATGACGATCTCCACCTCATCCTGACAAAGTTCATCCATTACATAGTTGACCAGGTCAAATCCCTTCTGGTCTGTCAGTCGGGATACAATACCGATCAGCATCTTATGAGGATCTTTTTCCAGGCCAAGCTCTTCCTGAAGTGCGGTCTTATTCTTCACTTTTTCCTTGCGGAATGTCTCAATAGAATAATTTTTCACAATGTTCGGGTCTGTCTCCGGATTGAACTCATTGTAGTCAATTCCATTTACAATTCCGGAGAGACAATTGGAACGGGCATTCATAAGTCCGTTCAGCTTTTCTCCGTAAAATGGTGTCTTTATTTCTTCTGCGTAGGTATTGCTTACCGTTGTCACGCGGTCTGAATACACGATACCGCCTTTGAGGAAGTTGGCATCCCGGTATGCCTCCAGTTTATCCGGTGTGAAATAGTAATCCGGAAGTCCGGTGATATCACGAACCGTTTTCTTATCCCACACGCCCTGGAACTTCAGATTATGGATGGTAAATACAGTCTTGATTCCTCTGAAATACTCATTTCCGTAACGGAAGTTGTCAAGAAATACCGGGACAAGTCCTGTCTGCCAATCGTGGCAGTGAATAATATCGGGGCGGAAATCCAGGAGCGGGAGTGCGCAAAGCGCTGCTTTGGAGAAAAATGCGAACTTCTCAATATCATAGGCAATATCTCCATACGGCTTCGGTCCGTTAAAATAATATTCGTTATCAATAAAATAGAATGTAACACCTTCGTACTGAAGTTCCAGAATTCCCACATACTGCTGCCGCCAATTCAGATCCATATAAAAATGAGTCTTATAAACAAGCTGATTCTTCCATTCTTCCTTCATACATACATACTTTGGAATCATCACACGCACGTCGTATTTCTTTTTGTCAAAATATTTCGGAAGTGAGCCGACAACATCTGCAAGGCCTCCCGTTTTAATAAATGGCACCGCTTCCGATGCTACAAACAATATCTTTTTCATCCTGCGCCCTCCTTCTTCTCTCTTGCGGCTTTCTAGCTACTAATTATACCGCAAAAACGGCGATTTGAAAAGATTTATCTGTGCTTTGACTGTAATCGGATCGTATCTGCGACAAGCGCGATAAACTCAGAATTTGTAGGCTTGCCTTTTCCATTGCTTACTGTATACCCGAACAGCCGCTCCAGCGTGTCGAGTTTTCCTCTGCTCCATGCAACTTCGATCGCATGGCGTATTGCTCTTTCTACTCTGCTCGCCGTGGTCTGATGTTTTTTCGCCACGGTCGGATACAGAATCTTGGTAATCGCATTCAGAATATCCATATCGTCTACGACCATCAATATCGAATCCCGAAGATAATGATATCCCTTGATGTGTGCCGGTATCCCGATCTCATGAAGAAGATCCGTCACTTGTTTTTCCAGGTTCTCCTGCATGTCCGGTCCTTTTGTAACCATCGTTTCTTCTTTCCGGTCCGCCGCTTTTGTTCCGTGGCCGGTACTTTTTATCCGCTGTAGCACAGTCTCATTGTTGAAAGGTTTTAAAATGTAGTATGATGCACCTTTTTCAAAGGCATCTTCCGTAATCCGCTCCTGTCCGATTGCGGTCACAACAATGAAATTGGGTTGTTTTTTGACCGCCTTATCCTGGCTCACAAGTTCCATCACACTGATCCCGTCCATTTTCGGCATGATCAGATCCAGAAGTACAACATCCGGTTCCTCTTCTTTGATAATATGATACATATCCTCCCCGTTGTTCGCCTTTCCAACAAGATTCAATTCCTGATCACTTTCGATAATTTCGCTCAATAAATCCAGCATTCGTTCATTATCGTCGGCAATCGCAACATTCAGCCTTTCCATAAAGTTATACCCTCCTTCGATTTGACAGCAGATTTACGGCTGTTACGGGAAACATTATATGCTCCTGAATTTGCCGGATACAAGAAAACAAAGTCGTAAAAATTAGACATTTTTCGCGCTTGACGCTATTCGTCAAGATTCTCCAGCATATTTTCGATGAAAATGCCGTAGCCTTTTGTCGAATCCTGTACGAAAACATGCGTGACTGCTCCCACAATTTTTCCGTCCTGCAAAATAGGACTTCCACTCATTCCCTGCACAATTCCGCCTGTTATTCTCAAAAGTTCCTCATCGGTGACCCGGATCTCGATTCCCTTATTGACCTCCCCCGGGTGTAAGTCGATTTTTGTAATCTGAATCTCATAATCTTTTACTTCACCGCTTACGGCGCATCGGATATACGCTTTCCCTGTTTTGATTTCTTCTTTCGAAGCTGCCGGATAGGCCTCCTGGTTCTTGAACACCTTATCTACCCGGTCGATTTTCCCATAGATTCCCGTTTCCGTATTGCTCGTTATACTTCCGAGTACATTGTAGTGATTATATACAATGATTCCTTCCATGCCTCCCGGACAGCCATTCTGCCCTTTTTTGATGTTTTGTATACTGGTTTCATAAAGAGTGCCTTCTGATATTTCCAAAAGCTCACTCGTGTCCACATCATGGATTCCGTGACCAAGCGCTCCGAACTCGCTGTTCGCATTCAGAAATGTGATGGTTCCGAGTCCCTGCACATTGTCCCTTACCCAGATGCCAAGTTTATACTTCCCCTCTTCATCCTTTGCAGGATGAATCTTTACATCAATATACTCCATTTTTCTACGTAAGTGCAGAATTACGGTTTTTTTCGACAAATTCTGCATAACTTCGATGAGTTCCTGCTTATTTTCTACCTCTTCTTCATCGATTCCGACGATATAATCTCCGTCTTTCACCAGATGTTTTGCAGGGGAAGTTGAGCTCCCGTCACTGCTTTTGATCTCGTCTGTGCCGAGTACCATCACTCCGTCCGTCTCCATGTATATGCCTATTGGCATTCCTCCCGGAATCAACAGATTCTCGGATCCGGTGCCTGCGCTCACCTCTTTTTTCAGTTCCTCCCTTTTTATCTGCAGGAAGCAGTAGCTGCCGCCGACCGTCACGGCAAACACCAATAAAATAATCAGCATTCTTCGATACCATCTGACTGTCATGTCTGTTCCCCTTTCTCCTGCTTTTTCTGAAGATTCTGATGAAAAAACGTAAGTGTTCAGAGCCAACTTTGAAACCACTGCTCGGCTCTGAACAGATACAAAAAAAGCAGGAAACTTGTGTTCCTGCTTTTAGTATGCAAAAAATATCTTTATTTTAAACCGGATGCCAGATTTTTCATTTCTTCGGCATTGCGAAGCACTGCATCCGTGATCTGGGCGCCTCCCAGAATCCGCGCCAGTTCTCTTACGGATGCTTCTTCGTCCAGCCGGGAAATGCTGGTTTTCGTCACATGATTTTCCACTTTTTTTTCGATCGCATAATGGGCATCCGCCATCGCTGCGATCTGCGCCAGATGGGTAATGCAAATCACCTGATGTTTCCGCCCGATCACGCCCATCTTCTCGGAGACCTTCTGCGCCGTGCGTCCGCTGATCCCCACATCGATTTCGTCGAATATCAGTGTCTCGATCTCATCTTTATCTGCAAGAACCGACTTGATTGCCAGCATGATTCGGGATAGTTCACCGCCGGATGCGACCTCCGCCAGCGGCTTTTGGGGCTGTCCCGGATTCATGGAAATCATAAACTCCACATCATCGGTTCCTTCCGCTGTGTAATCCTGGGTTTTTGTGAACCGGATCTCGAACTGCACTTCAAGAAAATTCAGGTCCAGAAGCCCTTCCAGGATCTTTTCCTGCAGTTTTTTTGCCTCTTTTTGACGAATCCGGCTCAGTTTTTCGCACAACTCCCCTAATCTGTCCTCTGCTTCTTTTACGCGGACTTTCAGGGTATCCAGATAATGATCGTAATCCTGAAGGATCTGAAGTCGCTGCTGCTGTTTTTCACAGTATTCGAGAATCTCCGTCACGGTGTTGCCGTATTTGGACTTGAGGTGATTGATATCGTTCAGTCTGCTCTCCACTTCATAGAAAGCTTCCGGTGAAAAAGACAGCGAATCCGTGTATTCCCTGAGTTCCCGGCTGAAATCGCCCAGCAGATTCTCCACTTCCAGTATCTGGCCGTACAGCTCTTCCGTATGCTTGTCGTATCCGGTCGCATCTGCGATGGCACGGACGGCACGCCCCAGAAGTTCGCCTGCATTTTCCTGGTTCTCTCCTGCCAGATAGGCATAGGCCTCTTCCAGACTCTCTGCGATTCGTTTGCCGGACACCATCTTTCGATATGTTTCTTCTATTTCCAAATCTTCTTCTTCGGATAGTCCCGCATTCTGGATCTCTTCGATCTCAAATTCCAGGAAGGAAATCTCCTTCAGTCTCTGAGCTTCATCCGTATCCGCCTCGTTCAGTTCCTTTTGCACGGCACGATATGTCCGGTACGCTTCCTGTACCTGTTTTTTCACACCGTCCGCATCCTTGGCAAATGCATCGAGTATGGCCAGGTGATTCTTTTTATAAAGCAGGGATTGATGCTCATGCTGTCCGTGTATATCAATAAGCGCCGATGCCACTTCCCGGATCTTAGAGGCTGTCACCGTCTCCCCGTTGATCCGGCTCACACTTCTGGAGCCCGTCAGTTTGCGGCTGATGATGATCTGCCCGTCATCCGGATGAATCTCCAGCTCTTCAAGCTTGCGGATCGTCTCAGGAGAATTCACGGAAAAGGTAAGCTCTACAAGCCCCGCATCCGTTCCTTTTCGCAGCATATCAGCTGAATAGCGCCCGCCGAGGGCAAGACTCACACTTCCCAATACGATTGATTTTCCTGCCCCAGTCTCTCCGGTCAGAATATTCAGACCTTCCGCAAAATCCACTTCGACCTCATCGATCAGGGCGAGATTCTTCACATGTAGATTCTGTAACATGCTTCCTCCTGTTCTACTTTTCAGCTACTTCGCGAGCAGCTTCTTGATCTTTTCCATCAAAAGGATGGTATCATCCACACTTCGCACCGCGCACATCACGGTGTCGTCTCCGGCAATACATCCCACCAGTTCTGTCCATTTCATCGCGTCCAGAGCGGCCCCCACTGCCATCGCCATCCCGGAGACCGTCTTGATGACCAGAATATTCTGTGCCATATCCATGGACACGAATCCGTCACGCAGAATGCGGATATACTTTTCTCCCATGGCAGTATTTCCGCTTTCCAGTACTGCGTATTTCTGTTTTCCGTTCTCAGCCGGAACTTTCGTAAGCTTGAGGTCCCGGATATCTCTGGACACCGTTGCCTGTGTCACATGGAAACCAACCTGGTTCAGCCGCTCTGCAAGTTCTTCCTGTGTCTCGATCCGGTATTTATTTATAAGTTCTACTATTTTCGCGTGTCGGTTTACTTTCATGTTCCAGTTCCTTTCCATATTTATCAGGCAATGCCCTAATTTCCCTTCATCTTCTCACGCATAGTCTCCAGGAAACTGATCTTGCTCAATTTGACGATTTTCGCCGTCTCCCAGGCTTTTTTAATTCTCACCCGGTCTCCGGTATGCAAAGGAATCACATCTGCCCCGTCAAAACTGATCGCCGCCTCTTCACACTGTCCTGCACGATGAGCTCCAATCTCAATCACGATCTCATCATCTCCCGAAAAAACAATGCTCCGTGAATTCAGTCCGTGTGAACAGATCGGGGTGACCACGATGAGCGATGCCCTGGGCTCCACAATCGGGCCGCCTGCCGAAAGGTTATATGCGGTCGATCCGGTCGGTGTAGAAATAATGATTCCGTCTGCTTTATACGAATTTAAAAATTCCCCATTGACATACAGATTGATCTGGATGATTTTCATCAGTCCGCTTCTTGTGACAACAATATCGTTCAGTGCCACATCCCGCATCTGATTCGGGCCGGAACCGTAGAGCATCATTCTGTTCTCGATCGCATAGTTGCCTGTCATCAGCTGTTCGATGGCGCGCTCCACATTCTGGACCTCTACTTCCGTCAGATATCCAAGCGTTCCCATATTGATGCCAAGCATAGGAATCTCTCTTCCGAACAAGGTTCTGGATGCCTGGATGAACGTTCCGTCGCCTCCAACGACCAGTGCACAGTCGATCTGATTCGGTATCGTCTCCGGTCTGATCTTCTCATAGTCATCCTTCTGGCAAAGGATACAGGTCTTCCCGTAAGACTCAATACACTCTTTGATCCGAGTCGTTATTCGATAGTCTTCGTCTTTTGCATAATTTGTAATAATATAAAATCGTTCCATTTTCAGCCTCATATCCCTGTTATGCAAGTGTGTCAAACGCCGCATCCGTCACCTGACGGATCCGTACACCTTCCTCCACTTTTGCTTCTTCCGGCGGGCATTTCTGCAAATGAACCAGATATTCGATATTACCTTCCGGTCCTTTGATCGGCGAAAACTCCAGCGCCTTTACCTTAAATCCTATGGAAACGGCATATTCTGTCACTTTCTCAATCACTTCAACATGAGTACTTTTTTCCCTGACCACTCCTTTTTTACCGACTTTCTCACGCCCCGCCTCAAACTGTGGTTTGATCAGTGCCACGATTTCCCCATCATCTTTCAGATAATTCCGGATCGGAAGGAGCACCTTGGTAAGGGAAATGAAGGAGACATCGATGGAAGAAAAATCAATCGGCTCGCCGAGATCTTCCGGAACCACATAGCGGATATTGGTCTTCTCCATGCAGACAACACGCTCATCCTGTCTTAGCTTCCAGTCAAGCTGCCCTCTTCCGACATCAATTGCAAATACTTTTCTGGCTCCATTTTGCAGCATACAGTCCGTAAAGCCTCCCGTAGAGGATCCCACATCGGTGCACACCTTGCCCTCCATGGAGACATCAAAATTCTTCATCGCTTTCTCCAGCTTCAGCCCTCCCCGGCTCACATAAGGAAGGGTATGCCCTTTTACTTCAATCTTTACATCTTCGAAAAATGTGGTTCCCGCTTTATCTTCTCTCTGTCCGTCCACAAACACATTGCCGGACATGATGATTGCCTTTGCTTTCTCTCTGGAGGCTGCCAGACCCTGCTTTACAAGTAATACATCCAACCGTTCTTTCATGTCTTTTTATCCTCTCCGTCCCATATATTCCGTCATGACTCGCTTCGCTATGGACTCATCATCCATCAGGACTTCCCGGCGCAGTACATCCACACTGCCGTGTTCAATATAATCATCCGGCAATGCGATCATAAGTACCTTCATCTTCAATCCTTTTCTGGAAACAAAATCCAACACTCTTTCTCCGTAACCGCCACTTTTGACATTTTCTTCGATCGTAACGAGAAGTTCATGTTCACCTGCCAGTGCAAGGAGCATTTCTTCATCGATCGGTTTCACGAAGCGCGCGTTGATCAGCGTGCAGTTGTAACCGGTATCCTTCAGCTGTTCACGTACACGCACGGCCGTTTCAAACATATGTCCCACACTCAGGATGGCAATGGAATCCTCCTCGAAAATCGCTTCACTCTTGCCGTAGACGATCGGCTGACGGTATTCTTTGAATCCGTCGTACGCCGTGCCACGGGGATACCGAAGCGCGGCCGGTGCTCCCATTTTTACCGCAAAGCGCAGCATGTCTGCCAGTTCCCATTTATTCTTCGGTGACATCACCGTCATATTCGGCACCATCGAAAGATAGGACAGATCAAAATCGCCCTGATGCGTCTCGCCGTCGCTTCCTACCAGACCTGCCCTGTCAATGGCAAACACGACCGGAAGCTTCTGCAGACATACATCGTGGATGATCTGATCAAATCCCCTCTGCAGGAAAGATGAGTAAACCGCAAATACCGGATGAAGGCCGGCTGCCGCAAGTCCCGCCGCGAACGTCACGCCATGCCCTTCGGCGATCCCCACATCGAAGAACCGGTCCGGGAAATGCTTATGGAAAGCGGCAAGTCCTGTTCCGTCCTCCATCGCAGCCGTGATTGCCACCAGACGTTCATCCTTTTTCCCAAGATCCAGCATGACTTTGGAAAACACATCCGTGTAAGAATCTTTCGCACTCTTTGTCAACGGCTCTCCCGTTACGATGTCAAATGGCCCGGTTCCGTGGAATTTCGACGGATCCTGCTCTGCCGGGAGGTATCCTTTTCCTTTGCGGGTCAGCACATGAAGAAGCACCGGCCCTTTCACTCTCTTTGCTTCTTTGAACGCCCGGCAGAGTGCTTTCAGGTTATGCCCGTCCACCGGTCCTAAATATTTGATCCCCATATCTTCAAAAAACATACCCGGCACAAAGAGCTGTTTGATGCTGCTCTTCGTCTTGCGCATATGTTTTACGAGCTTCTCGCCGCCGACCGGAATGCTTCCCACCACCGTCTCAACCGCATTTTTCAAGTCAGTATAGGCCTTGGCGGTGCGCAGTCCGTCCAGATACTGGGACATTCCGCCCACATTCTGGGAAATAGACATTTTGTTATCATTTAACACAATAATAAAATTAGTTTTGAGTGTGGCCGCGTTGTTGAGTGCCTCGTAAGCCATTCCTCCCGTCAGGGATCCATCACCGATGACGGAAATCACATGATAATCCTCCCCGAGGATATCCCGCGCACACACATATCCAAGCCCCGCGGAAATGGAAGTGGAGCTGTGTCCCGTGTCAAATGCGTCACAGTCACTTTCCTTTCTTTTCGGGAATCCGCTCATGCCGCCATATTTTCTCAAATCATCAAACCCGTCTTTTCTTCCGGTCAGAATCTTATGGGTATAGGATTGGTGGCCCACATCCCAGATAATCTTATCCTCCGGAAGATCGAAATTCAAATGCATGGCCATGGTGAGTTCCACCACACCAAGATTGGAGGCAAGATGCCCTCCGGTTCGGCTGATTTTATCTATGAGAAATTTCCGGATCTCAAGAGCCAGTTCATCCAGCTCCTCGTCCTTCAATTTTTTGATATCATTTGCTTTCTGAATCTGTTCCAGATACATGCCAACACCTCATTATTTTCTCCTATGTACCAGTTCCTGAATCAGCCATGTCAGATAAGGATTCTCAAGATTCAGACTCTGAAGCAGCTCCACTGCTTCTTCCGAGATTCTTTCTACGTCCTTTGCCGCCTCATCCAGACCTTTTATGGTCACATATGTCGATTTTTCATTCTTTTCATCGCTGTGGATCGGTTTCCCGAGTTCTTCCTGCGTGCTCGTCACGTCCAGGATGTCATCCTGGATCTGGAATGCAATTCCCACATCCGATGCGATCTTCTCCACCGTTCTTACCTGTTCCTGCGTAGCACCGGCAAGCACTGCACCGATCATCATAGCACTTTCAATGAGTGCTCCGGTCTTCAGCTCATAGATGAAGTTCAGCATCGCTTCGTCCAGTCCCTTACCGCAGGATGCCACATCCACAACCTGTCCGCCGATCATTCCGTAAATTCCTGCCTTTTCTGCCAGGATCTTAAATGCCTTCCCAATCTGAAGGCTCTTTTCGGGAGCAATGTCAAATGCTTTCACTGCCGTCTCAAACGCATAATTGAGCAGTGCGTCTCCCGCAAGAATTCCCATCGCTTCCCCGTAAACCACATGGGTCGTCTTCCTGCCCCGGCGGTATTCGTCGTTATCCATCGCCGGCAGGTCGTCGTGAACCAGTGAATAGGTGTGGATCATCTCCAGTGCCGCCATAAATGGCTCCACGACTTTTCCTTCTCCGCCAAAAAGGCGGAAGGTCTCCTGCATCAGCATGGGGCGGAGACGCTTTCCTCCCGCCGTCACACTATACGCCATTGCTTCCATGATCTGCTTCTGATATCCTTCGGCAGCCGGCAGATACTCATCCAGGATTGCCTCGATCTCATTTACTTTCTGCTTCATTTCTCCACTAAAATTCATGTGTTTCTCCATTCTCCTCTAATATCAGCACCTGTTTTTCTACTTTATCGATTTTATCACTGCACCGTTTCAACATCTCCATTCCGCTCTGGTACAGCCGGAACGATTCCTCCAGCGATGTCTCGCCGCTTTCCAGTTTGTTCGTCACATCGTCCAGCTTCTCAAAGAGTTGCTCCAGTGTCTCTTCCGCTTCCTGTTCAGCTTCCTTCTCTTCCTTGATCGGTCCTGCCTCTTGTTTCCATTCTTCTTGAAATTTTTCTTTCGGCACTGCCTTTTTCTTCGTCTCTGCCACCCTTTAATCCTCCTTCCGGACGTCTCTGACCTGTGCGTGGATCACGCCATCGGTCACATATATGTTGAGGAGCTCCTTTTCTCTGACATCCGCAACGCGTCTGACCGTGCGTCCGTCCTCCCGCTGCACATAGGAGAATCCCTGATTCAGCCTGTCAAGCGGTGATGCCCCCTTCATCCGCTCGATCCTGAGAGCCAGCCTATGCTTTGCATCTGTCAGCTGCCTTCCCATGTCGGCGTGAAGGAGCTCTTCGTATTCGTCTACTTTATCCCGGAAATCCCTGATTCTGGCGTTAAATGCCTCCGGAATCAGTTCTTCGTAATCCGCAAGCTGCTGTCTCAGATCCAGAAGTCTTCCCCTGGGACTTAGATACCCCATCTTTGCCTGATATGTTTCCAGCACCAGGCGCGTCATATTCAGCTTCTGCACGAGGCTCCGGTGCATCTTGCGTGCATAATTCTCCATCTTCTCATCCACTTTGCGAATCTCACAGACCGCAAGTTCCGCCGCAGCCGAGGGTGTCGGCGCGCGCAGATCCGCCACATAATCAATGATTGTCATGTCCGTCTCATGTCCCACGGCCGAAATGACCGGAACTGTGCTTTCAAATACGGCTCTTGCCACGATTTCTTCATTAAATGCCCAGAGATCCTCGATGGAGCCTCCGCCTCGTCCGACGATCATGACATCCACCTTCTTCTCCTCCAGCATCCGGATTCCTTTCACGATACTCTCAGCGGCACCTTCTCCCTGTACCAGCGCCGGGTAGAGGATAATCTGCACATAAGGATTCCGCCTTTTCGTAATATTAATGATATCACGCACAGCCGCTCCCGTCGGAGCCGTCACCACGCCCAGTGTCCGCACGTAGGGCGGGATCGGCCTTTTGTATTCCGGCGCAAACATCCCCATTTCTTCCAGTTCCTGCTTCAATGCCAGAAAACGTTCATAGAGCAGTCCTGCCCCGTCCAGACGGATTTCCTTCGCGTAGAGCTGGTATTTCCCGTCTCTCTCATAAACGCTGATGCTTCCAAGGACAATGATCTGCTGCCCTTCCCTCATACGAAAAGAAAGTCCGCTGCGTTGCCCGGCAAACATGACACAGGCAATCGTCCCGGACTCATCTTTTAAAGAAAAATATATATGTCCCGAAGTGTGATATTTTACATTCGACACTTCACCCTTCACATAAATTCGATTCAGCATAAAGTCCTGCGCAAACATATTTCTGATATACGCATTGACCTGCTTTACTGTATATACATTCTGCATGATCTCTCCTGCACCGAAGACCGGGTAAGACTTAAGCAAGCTTTCCCAGTACTCCGTTAATAAATGCCGGCCCTTCATCACCTGAGAATCTCTTGGCAAGCTCTACGGCCTCGTTGATCGCTACTTTCACCGGCACATCGTCATCGAATTTCATCTCGTAGACAGCAAGCCGCAGAATAGAAAGATCCACCTTATTCATTCTTGTTGTCTTCCATCCGGTCGCATTCTCATTGATCATCGCATCGATCTCACATACTTTTTCGGCAATCGCTTTTGCCTTTGCCAGCATATAGCTGCGATCCTTCTCGCTCACCTCATCCAGCTGGTCAAGATACAGCTCCAACTGCTTCTCGATCTGTTCCTCCTCCGTGAATTCCAGTCCGAAAATCATTTTGAAAATATGTTCTCTCAGTTCACTTCTTCCCATCGTCTCTCTCCAAATTTATTCTTCATCCGGCATATCCACGCCTGCTACACGGATGTTCACGTCCGCTACGGTAAGGCCGGTCATATTTTCAATTGCTGCCTTTACTTTCTCCTGCACCTTCATGGTCGTCTCTTTAATACTTCTTCCGTACTTCAGATTCAACGCAAGAGAAACGGTCACGATTCCTTCAAGCACATCTACTTTCACACCCTTGGAAAGGCTCTTCATACCAAGCTTCTCGATCAGTTCTCTTGTAGCGTTGCCTGCCATGGAAGAAACGCCTTCTACTTCCATTGCCGCAAGCCCAGCAATGATCGCAACCACTTCATCTGCGATCTGAACAACGCCTAGATTCTCATCGGTTTCAATTGTATATGTGTTTCTTTCTTCTTTATTCATGATAAGCCTCCTTCAAAATTCATCTGTATACTCAGTTCATCCGCCCCTTATCGGGGCACATTCTACTCATACTATATCACATTTTCCATGCGTTGGAAAGAAGAATTATGAACGCCCGAACTCGGATAATACCAGGCCTTCATTTCGCTCCAACACCATACGGATGCTCCAGCTGTTGACAAAAAGCAGGAGCGGCCGGTCTTTCAGATCCTTGATCTTCTTCATATCAGAGGTACCCACCAGCCTGTCCATATCAATGTTATCATTTTCAATCCACCGAATATGCTCATACGGAAGGGTATCCATGCGGATCTCCACGTTGTATTCATTTTCCAGACGGTACTTCAGCACATCAAACTGCAGAACCCCGACCACCCCTACGATGATCTCTTCCATACCGGTATTGAATTCCTGGAAGATCTGAATCGCGCCTTCCTGAGCGATCTGATTGATTCCCTTGATAAACTGCTTTCTCTTCATGGTATCCACCTGGCGCACTCTTGCGAAATGCTCCGGTGCGAAGGTCGGAATTCCTTCGTATGCGAATTTCTCCGGAGAATTGGTGAGAGTGTCTCCGATGGAGAAGATTCCCGGATCAAACACACCGATGATGTCTCCTCCGTATGCCTTGTCGATCATCTTTCTCTCGCTCGCCATGAGTTGCTGCGGCTGGGAGAGACGGACCTTTTTGCCGCCCTGAATGTGATACACATCCATTCCCGCATCAAATTCACCGGAACAGATCCGCATAAACGCGATCCGGTCCCGGTGTGCCTTATTCATATTTGCCTGAATCTTAAATACAAATGCAGAGAATTCTTTCTCTTTCATCGGATCAATAAGCCCTTTATCGGACATTCTCGGGAGCGGAGAAGTCGTCATCCTAAGGAAATGCTGAAGGAATGTCTCCACACCAAAGTTCGTGAGCGCAGATCCGAAAAACACCGGCGACAACTCTCCTTTACTTACCAGTTCCTGATCGAACTCGGCACTTGCACCGTCCAGAAGTTCGATCTCCTCCTCCAACTTCTCGTACTGTTCCTGCGTCACGATCTGCTTCGCTTCCTCACTGTCGATCGGCGCCTTTCTTACTTCTCCTACCGTCGTTCCTTTCTTCGTATCTGAAAAGATTTCCAGTTCTCTGGTATCCCGGTCAAACACCCCGCGGAATTCCTTTCCCGATCCAATCGGCCAATTGATCGGACAAGTGGCGATCCCCAGTTCTTTTTCAATGTCATCCAGAAGTTCAAAGGTGTCCATCGCCTCACGGTCCATCTTATTGATAAACGTAAAAATCGGAATGTGGCGCATTACACATACTTTAAACAGCTTCCTTGTCTGCGCCTCAACACCCTTGGAACCATCGATCACCATGACCGCCGAATCCGCTGCCATCAAGGTACGGTACGTATCCTCCGAGAAATCCTGATGTCCCGGAGTATCCAGAATATTGATGCAGTATCCACCGTACTCAAACTGCAGTACGGACGAAGTTACCGAAATACCTCTTTCCTTCTCAATCTCCATCCAGTCTGAAACAGCATGCTTCGCTGTCGCCTTTCCCTTGACCGAACCGGCCTGGTTAATGGCTCCTCCGTAAAGCAGGAACTTCTCGGTCAATGTCGTCTTTCCGGCATCCGGATGGGAAATAATTGCAAATGTTCTTCTTTTCTTTATTTCATTCGTAAAATCTGCCATGGTATACTCCTGTTATTCTATAATGTAGTATTCGTTCTTTCTATCTATTTATTCAACTTTTCTCACTTAATGAGGTCATTTAATTAGTCTACCACATCTTATTCCAAAATAAAAGAGAGAAGTTGTTGGGGATGGCTCTGATTCCACAAATTAAGCTCATTCATTCTCCCCGCTATGGATCGGAGTGATCACAATATTTGCCGCGTTGATCCCTGCCTTGCGTGTCACGATGTCTTCGATCTGCGCGCGTTTGGCTTCCGTGAGGTCACTGCTGTTCACCACAACATCTGCCGAATCCTCGGAAAGGCTGACGACTGCCTCGCTGAACCCTTTGCTGGCCAGTAGAGTTTCGATCGTCACTTCTTTTTCTGCCAACTCAGTCATCTGCACCATCTGCGCGATGGCATCTGCTTTCTGCTCATCGCTCACATTTGCATCATCGATGATTGCCTGAAGGGTTTCTTTATTTTTCGCCCGTACCTGCTCCCGGCTGATCTTTGCCTGTGCCACTACGCCGCTTGCAGTTCCGCTGGTAAGAACCGCTTCTCCCGGTGTACCTTCCGTTTCCGCATCGGACACTTCTCCGTCCGTCTGAGATGTATCTTCGTCAGAAATATCCAGAAGTTCCGTGCTTGCAAGTGTACTGTCCGCTTCCTCGGCCGTACTGTTTTTTCCAAATATTTTTCCGGAGTAATTAAGATAACCGGCCACCGCGATCATAACTGCAAGTGCCGCAATGACTATCTGATTCTTTTTGAATATTCGTTTCACTTTCCTTCCTCCTGTTAATATTTATTGATTGCGCTTCATTACTTTAATTCTATGCGTGTCTACCGGGAATAATGCCTGGACAGCCTCGGTTATATTTTCGATCACCACGGCATCATCTCCCCCATCCGCAATCACCAGAACCCCTTCAATAGCGGGGCTCAGTTCTTTCGCAATGTAAGGCGTCTCATTGCTCCCGTTTCCGGTATAAACGGAGGTTTCCGAGGAACTGCTCCTTTTCGACGAACCGGATTCATTTTCTCCGCTCGTCTCGCTGGAACTCTCTCTGTCTTTTTCCACGATCTTCTCCGAAGAAGCAGAAAGCGTGATCATCACGGACACTTTTCCTACTCCCTGCACCTGCACCAGTGCATCCTCCAGCCTCCGTTCCAGGCGTCGGACGTACGCCTCATCGTCGGTGCTTCCGGAACTCGCTGTTTCGTCCTGTACCTCTTCCTGCTCTTCTTCCCCTTCTTTTGGGACCGGGATCGCGATCACGACCAGCAGGATCCCGACAAGCAGAAGGATCAGCCACTGCTCCTTTTTCCCGAAGAACTTTTTTATATATTGTAGATACTCTTTATTCTTCTCCATCCTGCTCCTCCCCGGAAAATGAATAGACAAAATCTTCCAGACCCTCGGCCTGCTCTCGGATCTCCTCCAGTTCCTTCCAGTTGTCATCACTTACAGACG
The DNA here is from genome assembly GCF_052066375.1 of Bariatricus sp. HCP28S3_A7. Lineage (NCBI taxonomy): Bacteria > Bacillati > Bacillota > Clostridia > Lachnospirales > Lachnospiraceae > Bariatricus > Bariatricus sp. HCP28S3_A7. Next base: position 32,462 of record NZ_JBQHSG010000008.1, on the reverse strand, counting down.
CCCGCATCCTGCCTTCAAATCCGGCATCTATGACTCTCATGACCGGTGTCAAAAGAAGGATGACCAAAATCAGCCCACAGAAGAAACGAATATATTTTTCATAGCTTCTGTTCGGGATCAGCTGCAGGACAGCCGTTACCAGCACCATGTAAAATGCCAGATTTCGAAGCCATTCATAAAAATAGTTGAACATCCTGTGTCTCCTTTCTTCAACTGGTGGATGCCGCCGTCACTGCAATGGTCACCAGAAAGAGGATTGAAGTTGTGAAAATGATGCTAAGGAGCATCCGGCAGGCATTTCCCATGCTGGACAGCACTTCCACGATCCTTTTATCGGAAATCGGCTGAACCACAGCTGCCATCGCTTTATAAAGAATCGTCAGCACGCCCATATTCAGGATCGGGAGCAGACAGATTCCAACCGCCAGCACCGCTCCCGCCATCCCGACCGCATTTTTGATCAGTACCGCTGTTCCAAGTACTACTTCCGTCACCCCGCCTATGGCATCCCCGATTCCGGGAAGCATTTCGGCACCTTTTGTCCAGACACTCCGTTTCACCTGATCAATTGCAGGACTTAAGATTCCCTGGATCACACTCACTCCGGTCACACAGGCAAGCATCGTCTTCATCACCCAGGAGATCAGCGTCTCCAGAAGTTCCCCTGTTTTGGAAAGATATTCTTCACCGGACAGATAGTTCAGGATCTGCACCATCAGATAAACGTGCACGAGCGGGAGAACAAACCGCACGATCACCAATTCCACCAGATAGATCAGAATCAGGATGAGCTGATAGAATCCCATTCCGGAAACACTACCGGTCGCTGCCGTCATACACAGGAAATAGGCAGGAGCCAGAACCTTCATAAAGGTCAGAAGAGTTTCCAGCCCCTGTTCGACCGTTTCCGTGGTAGAAGAAAATCCGGTCAGGCAGACAGCAATCAGAAGAATATAGACGATATAAAATGCGCAGTCCGCGATCTGGCTGCTTTGAAACACGCCGGAGAAATTGGTGAAGACGGCTGCAACGATCAGGAGCAGAAGCATCTGCAGCATGGCGGGTCTGTTTTCCCTCACAAGACCGAACAGAGTATCCGCGACGAAATCCACAATCAATTCCGGGGAAATGGTTTGCTCCCCGTCCATCATTGCCTGCACCACATCTCGGAACCGGACTTTTTCCCGCGAATATGCCTCTTTTAAGACACGGTCGATCTGGTCGGTATCCAGTTCGTCGAACAGACTCTCTGCTGCATCCTCACTTAATTTCGCAGCGTCTTCCTGCGTCACCCTTTCCTGTGCCTCCTCTCCCTCGGCGTGTACCGTGCCCGTGACTGCAATCAGCAGAGCCACGAAGAGAACATACATTCCATGCCGCATGCGCCGTAGTATTCCTGTCATCTTTCACTCCTTCCCCATATTCCCAATCCCATACTCTTTTTCCCGGGCCTTCAACCGAGGAATCCCTGAATCGTGACCAGAAGTGCTTCCAGTACAGGCATACTGAGAGCCAGGATCGTCAGCTTTGCAAAGATTTCGATCTGCGATGCGATCGTCTGGTATCCTGCATCCCGGCAGATCGCGGAAGCAAATTCCGACACATAAGTCACCCCCAGCATTTTGAGAATTGCTTTCATATAGCCATTGTCCACTTTAACAAAACTACCGATGGTATCAAATGCCTCTTTAATCACCTCCAGCCTTCCGCTCATTCCAAAGAGTAGAAACAGACTGACGGCAATCCCTGTGTATATACCGTATTCCGCTTTTCCGCTTTTGAACTGCAGGGCAAGGAGCGTCCCCACTACCCCGATTCCTGCAATCTGCAGTATGTTCATCCGAATGCCTCCCTTCTAAAAACAGTCCGGCTGTTTTCTACAGTGCAAATAATCTCCTGATATCTTCAAAAAGCTCATACACATAAGGGATGATCCAGAACAGTACCAGTATAAGGCCCGCAAAACTGGTCAGAAATGCCTGTTCCTCCCGCCCGCTGTGTTTCAACACCTGACTGAGCACCGACACCAGGATCCCGACAGCTGCGATTTTAAAAATCAGATTAACACTCATGAATTCCTCCTCCGATTTCTTTTGTCACATAAGCAGGATCACAAGGAAAAGTCCTGCCGACACCCCCAGCAGATTACTGAGACGCTGTTTCTCATATAAAATCTTCTCTTTACGGCCTCTCCGCTCCTCCAGTCGTGTGACGTACCAAATAAGTGTCTGCTCCTGCATACGGATATCCAGATGATTCATCTGATATCCAACCTGCGAAAGCTCGTTCATTTCCTCCGAATCTAAAGGAAGTGTTCCCAGAATTTTCCGCGTTCTGTTCTCCCATAACGCTCCTAGCTGCACTGCCCCCTTTTCCTGCATTTCCCTGGCCATTTCACGGAGCCAGAGGCTGTACGGACTGCGGCAGTATCTCGCTGTACGGAGAAAGATTTCCGGGAGCGGTGCTTTTGTATAGGAAATCTCTCCGCCGATCTCCCGGATCAGCTGTTCCAGACAGTGCATTTCCTGGATCTGCCTTCTATACTCTATACCTTGAAAATACCCCAACCCCGAAGAAGCCGTCAGAATGCAGAGACATCCGATCAGTTTCCACAGCATATCCGGTTCCCTCTGTCATCATAAATTCCTTCGATTTCTCCCGTCTTTCCACTTTCTTTCATCACCACATACCGTTTAAAATCATGACCTTCCCAGAAACGTTTCAAGAACGGCTTCTCACGGATTTCCTCCAACGATGTTCCGTGAACCGTCGCAAGCATGATCGCGCCACAGTGCATGGCATAGGATACGGCCTCCACATCTTGAGCGGTTCCAATCTCATCCACGGCCACGACCTGCGGAGACATGGATCGGATGAGCATCATCAACCCTTCCGCTTTCGGACAGTTATCCAGAATATCGGTCCGTTTTCCCACCTGATTCTGTGCCACTCCCTGATAGCATCCTCCGATCTCGGACCGTTCATCCACCACTCCTACATTTTGCCCTGCAAGATAGGCATTCCCATCCGATATCTGCCGCACCATATCCCGAAGAAGTGTGGTTTTGCCTCTCCCCGGCGGCGATATGATCAGCGTGTGACAAAGGCGCCCATTTTCCAGCACTTCCGGAAACAGCCGGTCCGCACATCCTTTCACTTCATGACAAATACGGATATTAATAGAAGAAATATATTGAAAATTGCGCACATGTCCTCCATCTGGTATAATTTTTCCGGATATTCCCACCCGATGGCCGCCATCGATCGTGAGGAACCCCTGTTTCATCTCTTCTTCATAGGCATACAAAGAATAGTTAGCTATGTATTCCATCGTTTCTCTCAGCTCTTCGCGCGTCACAATATGCGCAAACAGCTTTTCCTCCCCATCACATCGGATCACCAATGGCTGTCCTTCCCGGAGTCGGATCTCCTGCAGCGTTGCAAAATCAATTCCTTCATTCAATATGATCCCGCGGATCCGCTCCGCAAGCACTCGGATAATCTGGTTTTTCTTCTCTCTTCTCATCTTGTCCACCTCTTTAAACCAAATATATGGGCAAAATGCCGTATTTATGCTAAAAAAAGAACCCTTCATCTCTGAAGAGTTCTTTTCTGTTTCAATTTTATCTTTATTCAGCTACATCTTTGATACTAAAGCTGAGACGTCCCATCTTGTCCTTTCCGAGGCAGACAACCTTCACATGGTCGCCCAGTGTCAGGACATCTTCCACATGTTCAATTCTCTGCTTAGCGATCTTGGAAATGTGAACCATTCCTTCCTTGCCCGGAGCAAATTCAACGAAAGCACCGAATTCCTTGATGCTGACAACGTCACCTTCCAGAACCATTCCTGCTTCCAGGTCGGTCACGATGATTGCAATCATCTTCTTCGCTTTTTCCATGTTTTCAGCGTCGGTTCCGCAGATTGATACGTTACCGTCATCGGTGATATCGATCTTTACGCCCGTCTTTTCGATGATCGCGTTGATGGTCTTTCCTCTCTGTCCGACTACATCGCCGATCTTAGAAGGATCAATACTCATTTGAATAATCTTCGGAGCATATTTTCCAACCTGCGGTCTCGGCTCGGCGATCGCTTTACTCATGACTTCGTCCATGATGTAAATTCTAGCCTGTCTTGTACGTGCAATCGCTTCTTCGATAATCGGTCTTGTCAGTCCGTGAATCTTGATATCCATCTGGATCGCTGTGATACCTTTCTTGGTTCCTGCTACCTTGAAGTCCATGTCTCCGAAGAAGTCTTCAAGTCCCTGAATATCAGTCAGTACCAGATAATCATCGTCCGTCTCTCCGGTTACCAGACCACAGGAAATACCTGCTACTGCAGATTTGATCGGTACACCTGCTGCCATCAGTGACATAGAAGATGCACAAACGCTGGCCTGTGAAGTAGAACCGTTGGATTCAAATGTCTCGGATACGGTACGGATCGCATACGGGAATTCTTCCTCTGACGGGAGTACCGGCACCAGTGCTCTCTCAGCCAGTGCTCCGTGTCCGATTTCACGTCGTCCCGGTCCTCTGGAAGGTCTGGTCTCACCTACAGAGTAAGACGGGAAGTTGTAGTGGTGCATATATCTCTTGGATGTTTCTGCTTCATCCAGTCCGTCCACTTTCTGAGCCTCTGAAAGTGGAGCAAGTGTGGTAACGGTACAGATCTGAGTCTGTCCACGGGTAAACATTGCAGAACCGTGTACTCTCGGAAGCAGATCTACTTCTGCTGCAAGCGGGCGGATCTGATCAATTGCTCTTCCGTCCGGACGCTTATGATCTTTGAGGATCATCTTGCGGACTACCTTCTTCTGATACTGATATACTGCATCCGGAAGTTTTGCCAGCCATTCTTCATTGTCTGCAAATGCTTCTTCCAGTCTTTCTGTCACTTTGCGGATATTCTCTTCTCTGGTCTGCTTGTCATCGGTAAATACCGCAACTTCCATCTCTTCCGGTGTCACGATCTCCTTCATTGCATCAAAGAGCTCTTCCGGTACAGCGAAACTTACATAGTCATGTTTCGGCTTTCCGCACTCTGCAACGATGGTTTCGATAAATGCGATCACCTTCTGGTTCACTTCATGTGCAGCGAAGATCGCTTCGATCATCTTATCTTCCGGAACTTCATTTGCACCGGCTTCGATCATGATAACCTTTTCCTTTGTAGATGCAACCGTCAGTGCCAGATCGGATTTCTCCTTCTGTGCTGCAGTCGGGTTGAAAACAAACTCTCCGTCAACCAGTCCGACCTGCGTAGATGCTGTCGGTCCGTCAAACGGAATGTCTGAGATTGCTGTTGCGATTGCAGAACCAAGCATTGCGGTAAGTTCCGGTGCGCAGTCCTGGTCTACAGAAAGAACCAGGTTCTCTAAAGTTACATCATTTCTATAATCCTTCGGGAACAGTGGTCTCATCGGACGATCGATTACACGGCAGGTAAGAACCGCATTTTCGGAAGCCTTTCCCTCTCTCTTGTTAAATCCTCCCGGGATCTTTCCAACGGCATATAATTTCTCATTGTATTCCACACTAAGCGGGAAGAAATCGATTCCTTCTCTCGGCTTGTCTGATGCAGTTGCTGTTGACAGCACAACCGTATCACCATAATGCATAAGCGCTGCTCCATTTGCCTGCTTTGCTACTCTACCGACATCAACGCGGAGAGTTCTGCCTGCAAGCTCCATTTCAAATGTTTTATACATGCTATTCTTCCTTTCTACTATTCACTATATGTCACCGGCAGCCTTTTCCGAAACTACTGAAAAACCCATCTTCCCCTCCGGATACAGATACGCTTTTCAGTGGTCTCGGATCTACATACTGCCACAATCTTACACATTATATCACAGCAAGTCCTTAGTTGCAAGGGAAAAGTGAAGAGGGCGGCTAGCCACCCACATAAAAAGAGAGCACTCCACCCAGTGAAATGCTCTCTTTCGCTTTATGATCAGAATTACTTTCTCAGACCTAATCTTTCAATCAGTGAACGATATCTTTCAATATCATTCTTCTTAAGGTATGCAAGAAGTCCTCTTCTCTGTCCAACCATCTTAAGAAGTCCTCTTCTTGAGTGGAAATCCTTCGGGTTAGCTTTGAAGTGGTCGTTCAGGTCATTGATTCTTGCTGTAAGAATAGCAACCTGTACTTCCGGAGATCCTGTATCTCCTTCTGTTCTTCCGTATTCCTTAATAATCTGTTCTTTCATTTCTTTTGTGATCATTTGTCACTACCTCCTGATATATACTAATAATTGCCAGGTATTAAGCAGCGGTTGGAGATTCCATCTGCCGAACACCGGTTTTCACACCGCTTTAATATATCACAACAGCCGTATGAAGTCAAGCACTTTTAATCATCATCGTCACTGTAATCGTCCGGCTGATGAATCGCAAATGCAATATTTGTCGCGTGGTCCGCCACACGTTCCAGACCGGATACCGTATCGGAGAAAATCATACCGCCTTCCGGTGTACATCTGTTTTTAGTAAGACGTTTTACATGGGCTCTCTGGAGCTTCTTCTCTTTCTCATCGATCGCATCCTCGAGATCCAGAATTTCCTGCATATGTTCCTGATTGTTGTGTGTGAACATATCCAGTGAGTAGTCCAGAATTTCCATAACCATCTCTGTCATATCCTGAAGCTGCTGTTTTGCCTTATCGCTGAGCTGTGCCTCTCCGTTCCTGATCATTTTGGCTGAATCGGCAAGGTTCTCCGCATGGTCACCGATACGTTCGATATCGTTTACCACGTGAAAGAGTGCTCCCACCATCTGAGAATCGGCGATCGGCATCTCCATCTCGCTGGCCTTCACAAGATAATCCGTGATCTTATGATTCAGGAAGTTGATATACCGCTCTTTCTGGTAGATCACATTGATCTCATCCTCGTTCGGATCACAGAGTGTTTTCATTCCAAGCTTCAGATTATCACAGGCAAGCTGTCCCATGTGTTCGATTTCCTGAATGGCATTCACTGTTGCGGTACTTGGTGTCATCATCTTTCCTTCTCCGATGTAAAGAAGTTCAAATTCATCTTCCGGTGAAGGATCTTTACCCTTAATAATCTTGTAAGTTGCTTTCACTACCCAGTTCATGAACGGGAACAACAGGATTACTTCTGTAATCTTAATGATCGTATGTGCGTTCGCAACCGCACGAGACGGATTGTTTCCTGAGAACTTCAGGATTGCCGTTGTAATCGGATCGGTCGCAATCATCAGTACGATGAAAATAATAAAGGATCCGATAATGTTAAACAGAAAATGAATCCATGCGGCCCGCTTTGCATCCTTCTTTCCTCCAAGGCTGGCAAGAAGGGCTGACATACAGGAGCCCATATTACATCCCAGGATCAAGAACGGACAGATGGCAAATGCCAGAAGCCCTTGTCCTGCCATCAGAATAATGATACCGACCGTAGCCGATGAACTCTGAAGAATGGATGTAATCACAAATCCAACCACGATTGCCATCAGCGGATTGGTCAGTGACTGGAGAAGTTCCATGACTTGCGGAGAGTTTTTCAGGGATGTCATGGCATCCCCCATGGTACTGAGTCCCATGAACAAGATACCAAATCCAAGGACCACCACACCAACTCGTTTGATATTGGTCTTTTTACAGAACATATACATGATCACGCCGATCATGACGAACAGTGGTGCAACATCCGAAAGATTAAATGCAATCAGCTGCCCGGTCACTGTTGTACCGATATTGGCTCCCAGAATGACTCCACTGGCCTGGTACAGATTCATGAGCCCGGAATTTACAAAGCTGACCACCATGACCGTCGTCGCACTGGACGACTGAACTACTGCCGTGAAAAGAATTCCCACCAGCATTCCAATAAAACGGTTTTTTGTAAAGAATTCAAGAATTCCCCGCATCCGGGCACCGGCTGCTTTCTCCAGTCCGTCGCTCATAAGCTCCATACCGAACAAAAACAGACCCAAACCACCCAGCAGCAGAAAAATCGTTGTGATATTCATATCGTTTTCTCCTTATCCTCTTTTGTGACGGAAATACTCTCTTCCATAAGAGATATCAGACTCTACCTGCTGCCGCATTTCTTCGACAGAGGCAAACTTTTTCTCAGGTCTGCGGAATTCGTAAAGCTGAATCTTCACATTTTTTCCATAAGCATTTCCTTCATAATCAAACAGATAGCTTTCTATCAGCATCCGCTTTTCGTCTGTTACCGTCGGCTTTACACCTACATTGCCGATTCCGTCATACCACACGCCGTCCAGCTTCACGCGGTCTATATAGACTCCGTTCGGCGGAAGCAGTTTCTCTTTGGCAGGATGGACATTCAGGGTGGGAAATCCCAGTCTTCTTCCAAGCTGTTTTCCATATTCCACAATTCCGGCAACCGTATAGGGATACCCGAGCATCTCGTTTACCACTTGCATATTTCCTTTACGCAATTCTTCTCTGACATAAGTACTGCTGATCTCACGATCTCCATACATTTCTTTCTCGATCACGAACAGTTCATAATCATATTCTCCGGCATATTCTGCCAGCATGTTCACATCACCGCGTTTATCGTGCCCGAACCGGAAATCGGTTCCGACCACAACATACTTTGCGTGAAACAGCCCGGAAAGAATGTCACGGATGAAGACTTCTGCCTCCATACTGCTGATTTTCTCTGTAAACGGACACTCCACAAGCGCATCCACCTCATCTTCCAGATGCATACGCCGTTCCTCGTTCGACATGATCCCATCTCTTGGCAGCCCCAGCCGCTCAAAAAGCGGTGTCATGTCAAAAGCAAACACAACCGACTTCACTTCATGCGCTTCCTTCAGCTGACGCACCTTATGAATCAGCTTCTGATGTCCGCGGTGAAGTCCGTCAAATTTTCCAAGTGTAATCGCTGTCCTTCCGTCTCCCCGGTAGGATGCAAGCCCTTTGAAATACTCCATTTCATTTCCTCTTTATGTCATAGTATACAGTCTTACTTCTCTTTTTTGTCAAAAAACATTTTTACGATTTTAAATAATTGATTTTCTTTTTCAAATTCATACACGGCAATAAAATTCCGTTCCTCATCATAGACCCGTACTCTTTCCGCATTCTGAAATCCAGAAAGTTCCGATATCCAGATTACATCCCCCAGACGGAACGAATTGCCGTTCCTCACAGCAGCCGAAGCTTCCGGCGTCAGATACACCTTCTGATAATCCGGGAACATCTCATCCACTTTTATCATATGTTCCTGAAGTGTTCCCTCATCCATAAGTTGCTCCACTTCGGAAATCCGGAGACTTTCTGCCACGCCAAACCGCTCCACTCTTGTCCGGAGCAGGGATTCCATGCATCCTCCGCATCCCAGTTTCTCACCGATATCGTGGCACAGTGTGCGGATATAGGTTCCCTTGGAGCATGTTACTTCCATACGGACACGAGGCAGATCGATCTGAAGGATTCGGATACGATAGATCTGCACATGCCTTGGCTTTCTCTCCACTTCTTTCCCGTCTCTTGCGAGCTCATACAGCTTTTTCCCGCCGACTTTCAAAGCGGAAAACATCGGCGGTATCTGATCGTACTCGCCTTCAAAGGATAATACCACTTCCCGCACTGCTTCTTCCCTCAAATCCGCCGTGTTTTTTTCCTCCAGGATCTTTCCTGTGGTATCCTGCGTATCGGTTGAAATTCCCAGAAGCAGTACCGCTTCGTAGGTCTTATCCTTGTCAGTCAGAAGATCACATAATTTGGTCGCCTTCCCGAGACATACGGGCAGGACGCCTTCGGCTTCCGGATCGAGTGTCCCAGTATGACCGATCTTCTTCTGTCCCACGATCCTTCTCAAACGGGCAACCACATCATGAGAAGTATATCCTTTTTCTTTATAAATATTCAGCACTCCGTGTATCATTTAAGCCTCGTTCCCGCCTTTCATCTGCAGTTCGATCCTTCTTGACAGATTATTGATCACATCATGTACCGTTCCAGACATGGTGCATCCTGCTGCCCTTACATGACCGCCGCCGCCGAAATATCTGGCGACTTCACTGACATCCACAGCTTCGGTAGAGCGCAGGCTGACTTTAAATGTGCCATTTTCCAGCTCATACATGAAGATAGCGACATCCACGCCTTTCGTCAGCTTCAGCTGACTGACAATGCCATCCAGATACTTGGGCTGTACCTGATAAAATTCCATATCTTTCTTCCGAAGAGAGGACACGATACATCTCCCATCCATGAACCGGATACTTTCCAGAAGCGCACGGCCCAGAACCTGGTTCTGAACATAACTTTTTTCGTCAAATGTCTCCGTAATGATCCTGGAAAAATCGATTCCTTTTTCCATCAATGCTGCGGCCGAGCGCATCGTAGACGGATGGGTATTGGTGTACCGGAACACCCCTGTATCGTGCACCATCCCCGTGTACAGACACTCTGCCACTGCTTTCGGGATTTTCTCATGATCCAAAAGATCATAGATCAGTTCTGACGTGGAACTTGCATCCGGTCGTACATAGTTCTCTTCTGCAAAAGCCTGGTTGCTGATGTGATGATCCACACACAGCGAATGCTTTGCATTCTCATAAAGAGGTGCTGAGAATCCCAGTCTGTCCGGTGATCCGCAGTCCAGAAGGATAAACAGATCGTAGATCTTCTCATCCGGGATCTCATGACGGATTTCTTCTGTTCCCTTCATGAACTTGAACGTATTCGGGATTTCCTCCAGATACACATGAATCTCTTTTTCGGGAAAGTTTTCTTTTACATAAAGCCATAATCCCATACAGGAGCCTACACAATCTCCATCCGGACGTATATGACCGCCGACAGCGATCGTCTGCGCTTTCTTAATTGCTTTCTGTAACATGTTCCTCATCCTCTTTTTTCAAATCCTTTGTCAGATCATCAATTTTCTTCGACATATTTACGCCGTACTCGATCGACTGATCCAGCACAAACCGGATCTCCGGTGTATTTCTCATATTCAGTGTATGTGCAAGCTCACGGCGGATATAGCCTTCCGCACTCTGAAGTCCCTTTACCGTGTCTGCCTGTGCCTTTTCATCACCAAGAACGCTAATGTATGCTTTACAGGTCTTTAAGTCCGGTGCAACTTCAACCGCCACCACCGAAGTCATCGGTGCAACGCGGGGATCCTTGATCCCGCCGCGCAGAATATTGCTCAGCTCACGCTGCACCTCCGTATTTACTCTTGTATTCTTAATACTGTTCTTTCTCATATTTCAAAACGCCTTCCTTTATTATCTTGGGATCTCGACCATCTTGAATGCTTCTACCTGGTCACCCTCCTTGATATCGTTGAAACGTTCAAATACAAAACCACATTCATAACCGGCTTTCACTTCTTTCACGTCATCTTTGAAACGTTTGAGGGATGCCAGTTTTCCATCATAGATCACAATGCCGTCACGTGTGATACGAACCTGACAGTCTCTTTCAAACACACCATCCAGCACGTAAGAACCTGCAATGGTTCCGACTCCGGATGCCTTGAATGTCTGGCGCACTTCGGCATGACCAAGAACCTTCTCCTCAAATACCGGTTCCAGCATACCCTTCATGGCAGCTTCTACATCCTCGATCGCATTGTAAATGACGCGATATAATCTCATGTCAACCCCTTCGCGCTCTGCTGTTTCTTTTGCAGATGCATCCGGGCGGACATTGAATCCGATGATGATCGCGTTAGACGCCGCAGCCAGTGTAACGTCTGATTCGTTGATTGCACCGACACCTCCGTGGATGATCTTCACCACAACTTCATCGTTGGACAGCTTCACAAGACTCTGCTTGATTGCTTCAACGGATCCCTGTACATCGGCTTTGACAACGATACCAAGTTCTTTCAGATTACCTTCCTGGATCTGGTTGAACAGATCATCCAGAGACATCTTCGTCTTCGTTTCATCCAGCATTTTCATTCTTCCCTGGCTGATAAATGTCTCTGCAAAGCTTCTCGCTTCTTTTTCGTTACCGCATCCTACGAAAACTTCGCCTGCGTTCGGAACGTCATTCAGTCCGAGGATTTCTACCGGAGTAGACGGGCCTGCCTCTTTCACCCGGCGTCCCTTGTCATCCATCATGGCACGCACTTTACCGTAAGCAGAACCTGCCGCAACCGGATCTCCTACACGGAGAGTTCCTTTCTGTACCAGCACAGTCGCAACCGGACCTTTACCTTTGTCCAGTTCGGCTTCGATCACAAGACCTCTTGCGCGACGGTTCGGGTTTGCCTTTAATTCCATCACTTCCGCAGTCAGAAGGATCATTTCCATCAGATCATCAATGCCTTCTCCGGTACGAGCGGAAACCGGAACAAAGATGGTGCTTCCGCCCCAGTCTTCCGGAATCAATTCGTATTCAGTCAGTTCCTGTTTTACTCGTTCAATATTTGCACTCGGCTTATCGATCTTGTTGATCGCAACAACGATCTCAATTCCCGCTGCTTTCGCATGGTTGATCGCTTCCACAGTCTGAGGCATGACACCGTCGTCTGCTGCTACAACCAGAATCGCGATATCTGTAGAATTTGCCCCACGCATACGCATTGCAGTAAATGCCTCATGTCCCGGTGTATCCAGAAATGTGATCTTTTCTCCGTTCACCTCTACAACAGATGCACCGATGTGCTGGGTAATTCCGCCGGCCTCGCCTTCGATCACATGGGTATCACGGATCGCATCCAGAAGAGAGGTTTTACCATGGTCTACATGACCCATAACACATACAACCGGAGGACGTTTCTTCATTTTCTTTTCGTCCTCTTCTTCCTCTTTCAGAAGCTCTTCGATCACATCGACCACTTCTTCTTTTTCACAGAGCACTTCGAACTCCATCGCAATTTCTTCTGCGGTATCGAAATCGATTTCCTGATTGATCGTCACGATCTTGCCCTGCATAAAGAGTTTCTTCACGATCACAGACGGCTGGATTTTCATCTTGTCAGCCAGTTCCTGAATCGTCAGCTTCTCAGGAATGGTGATCTGCTTGATCTGCTCTTCTGCCGCCTCTTTCTTCGGCTGCGGTCTTTCTAATTTCGGCTGCGGGGTATTATTCTTTCCTTTTTTGCCTTTTGGCATTCTTTCTTCGTTGTCATTATCATCATTTCTGTATTCTTTTTTCTTATGAGCATCCTTCGGTTTCGTACGGCTCGGTTTCTGCTCAGCAATTGCAGGTGCCGGAATTGCCGGGCCGGATTTTCTCCGGTCATCACGACGACCGTCTCTTCTGTCATCCCTGGAATCCTTGTCACGGAAATCGCGGCTGTCCTTGTCACGGAAATCACGTCCGTCTTTGTCGCGGAAATCGCGGTTTTCTCTTCTGTCATCGCGGTCTCTTCCCTGGAACCCTTCTCTTCTTCCTTCGAATGGGCGACCCTGTCTCTGGTCGTCACGGCCTCTTCTGTCGTCACGGTCTCTTCCCTGGAATCCTTCTCTTCTTCCTTCACCCGTGCGGTTCTGTCTCTGATCGTCACGGCCTCTTCTGTCGTCACGGTCTCTTCCCTGGAACCCTTCTCTTCTTCCTTCAAACGGACGATTCTGACCGCCGTTTTGCGGACGGCCTCCCTGCGCGTTATTATTTCCCTGCGGGCGGCCTCCCTGCGCATTGTTATTTCCCTGCGGACGGCCTCCCTGCACATTGTTATTTCCCTGCGGACGGCCTCCCTGCGCGTTGTTATTTCCCTGCGGACGGCCTCCCTGCGCGTTGTTATTTCCCTGCGGACGGCCTCCCTGCGCATTATTATTTCCCTGTGGACGGCCTCCCTGACGCTGTCCCTGCGGACGGCTGTTTCGTCCGCCGTTCTGTGTATTCTGAGGACGGAACACCTGAACAATATTTTTCTTCTTCGGTACCTCCGTCTCTTCTGTCTCTTTTTTCGGCTGTACTTCTGCCGGCTTCTTCGCCGCTGCCGGTTTCTTCATCATATCGACCTGCTCATCCGAAAGAGTGCTCATATGACTTGCAACTTCGATACCCTTTTCCTTTAACATGGCGAGCATCTCTTTGTTCGTCTTATTCAGCTCTTTCGCGAGCTCATATACTCTTAATTTTGACATATATAACTACCTCCTATGCAACCGTATCCTTCTCTGTATCCAACTGCTTTCTGATTCCTTTCGCAAATCCTGCATCCGTTACTGCAAGAGACGCGCGGAATTCCTTCCCCATTGCATGCCCCAAGGTATCTTTATCTCCATAAAAATAGATTGGCACTTTATAAAAATCACACATATTCTGAAATCGTTTTCTGGTATTGTCCGATGCATCCGCCGCGACGATCACGAGATATGCATCTCCCTCCTTGACTGCTTTTTCCGTAAGGAATTCTCCGCTTTTTGTCTTACCCGCTTTCGTCGCAAGACTCAGAAGGGACAGTGATTTATTCAACTTCAAGATTTTCCAGCTCCTTTTCCAGGTTCTCATAGACTTCCTTCGGGATCGTCTGCTTGAATGAACGTTCAAGCCCTTTGTTCTTTCTTGCCTTTTCCAGGCATTCCTTCGAGAAGCAAAGGTACGCCCCGCGTCCGTTCTTTCTTCCGGTCGCATCGAGAACAAATTCATTCTCCGCTGTTTTCAGAATACGCAACATTTCTTTTTTACTCTTCATTTCCTGACATCCCACACACTTGCGCATGGGAATTTTTCTCATAGCGCTCAACGTATCACTCCTAATTATTCTTCATACAGATCCAGATCATCGGAAGTATAATCCTCTTCCCCGGAATAATTCTCAGCAGGTTCATCCTCCTGATAGTCCTCCTCCATGGCCATTTCCATATAATTTGCCGGGAGTTCGCCGGATTCGATTGCCTGGGTCTCACTCTTGATATCGATCTTGTATCCGGTCAGGCGGGCAGCCAGTCTTGCATTCTGTCCTTCCTTGCCGATGGCGAGGGATAACTGGTAATCCGGAACGATCACGCTTGCCGTCTTCTCATCCGGATCAGCCGCAACCGAAATAACCTTCGCCGGGCTGAGCGCATTCTCGATCAGAAGTGCCGGGTTCTCATCCCAGTTGATGATATCGATCTTCTCACCGCGGAGCTCATTTACCACCGCTCCGACTCTGGCGCCGTTCATACCGACGCATGCTCCGACCGGATCCACATCCGGGTCATTGGACCACACAGCAATCTTGGTACGGGATCCCGCCTCTCTGGCAATGCTCTTGATCTCCACTATACCGTCCTTCACTTCGGTAACCTCTGCCTCGAAAAGACGTTTTACCAACTCCGGATGAGTTCTGGAAACCAGGATCTTCGGTCCCTTCGTGGTGTTCTTCACTTCAACTACATATAACTTGACTCGTTCGGTCGGCTGGAATACTTCTCCCTTCACCTGCTCGTTTTCTGTCAGCATCGCATCCGCCTTACCAAGGTTGATGCTGATATTCTTGCCGACATAACGCTGCACGATACCGGTCACGATATCCTTTTCTTTTTCAAAATACTGATCGTAAACGACTTTTCTCTCCTCTTCACGGATCTTCTGAAGAATCAGATTCTTCGCATTCTGCGTTGCGATTCTTCCGAAAGATTTGGACTCGACCGGGATCTGTACGATATCGCCCAGTTCATAGGACGGATCCATCATCTTTGCATTGGTAAGACTGATCTCTTCCACCGGATCCTCTACCGTCTCAACAACTGTTTTCTCCTGGAACAGAGAATAGTCACAAGTCTTACGATCCATGATCACTTTAATATTGTCAGCTTTTCCAAAATGGTTCTTACATGCGCTGATCAGTGAATTCTCAATTGCATCCATCAGCGTTTCCTTGCTGATGTCTTTTTCCTGTTCAAGAATATTAAGCGCTTCTAATAATTCTGTGTTCATTTTCTTTTTTCCTCCTGTCACTAGAAATCAAATGCGAGACGAATCAAAGCAATATCTGCTCTTTCGAATGTCTTTGTCTCTTCGTCTTCATACTCAATGGTAACTGTATCCTTATCATAACTCTTTAAGATTCCAAGAAATTCTTTCTGTCCGTCGATTGCCCGGTATGTCCGGATCTCCACTTCCTCGCCCAGGCTTCGTTCAAAATCTCTCTCCTTCTTAAGCGGGCGTCCCAGTCCCGGAGAGCTGATCTCCAGAATATATGCCTCATCAATAAAATCTTTCTCGTCCAGAATATCGGACAGTTCGCGACTGACCACCTCACAGTCATCGACCATGATTCCCCCCGGCTTGTCGATATAAGCTCTGAGATACCAGTTGCTTCCCTCTTTGACATACTCTACATCCCAGAGTTCAAATCCATGCTTTTCGAGGATCGGAAGCAGAATTTCTTCCGTTTTCTGTTCATACACTTCTCTTTTTGACAATCTGCAACTTCCTTTCTTTTTGAATCTGTCCCGTCACCGGGCACTTCGTAAAAAGAAGAGTGAACTTTCGTCCACTCTTCTGCTCATTTCCTATGTTACTGGTAATAACTATAACACTTTCAATTCTCAAAATCAAGTATTTTCCGCTATTTTCTCATTTTCGTTCCGATTCCATCCCGCCGTGCCAGCTTCAGACGGTTCAGTGTGATCTCTTTCTCATGAAACATAACCTTTGCTTCCGTTCCCTCTTCAAACAGAACCACTTTCTCCACGGCATCCTTCTTCTGGAGCCGGATTCCCCGCACTCCGACGGCACCCTTTTTCTTTTCGGCCACTTCTTCCGCAGCAAACCGGAGTACATATTCGTTTTCCGTCATCAGCACCACGTTCTGGCTGTCGTTCACAATCTGAATGCTCACAACCGCGTCATCATCCTGCAGCTTCGTCGCTGCGATCGTCCGCTTTGCCACCTGGAACTCACTTCCGTCCACCTTTTTCAGCATTCCCTGCTTCGTGACAAACAAAAGCTTTGCGAAATACAGCTGTCGGTCATCACAAATATAGATGATCTCCTCCTTCGTACTGTCGTAATTACTTACGTTGTCCACCGGAAGCCCCTTATCGCGGAACTTTCCGTAAGGCAGATCCTGTACCTTGGCCTGATGCATCTTGCCGTCCGCCGTGAACAGCATCAGCTTTCCGGTATTCATGCAGGTAAGAATGCATTTATTCTCCTTGTCGGCAGCTTCTTTGTTCCTTTCATAAGTAGAAACATCCACCGTCTTTGCATAGCCGAAACGATCCATCAGAAGTACGACCTCCTGCTCTTCCACCTTCTTTTCTTCGAAGACAGCTTCCTCAGCATTCTCGATCACCGTCCGCCTCTTCACCGCATATTCCTTCTTAAGTGCATCCAGATCATCCATGATAACCTCGGACATGGAGTCATAATTATTCAGGATATCCTCATAGCGTGCTATATTTTTCAGCGTCTCTTCGTGCTCCTTCATGAGCGCTTCGATCTCCAGTCCGATCAGCTTGTAGAGACGCATTTCCAGGATCGCCGTCGCCTGACGCTCGGTAAAGCGCAGCATGGATGCCATCTTCTGGGAAATCTTTGACTTAAACTTGATATTCTCCGTGATTCCCTGAGTCAGGCACGCCTTTGCCTCCTTCACCGATTTGCTCCCCCGCAGGATCTCAATGATCAGGTCGATCACATCGCAGGCCTTGATCAGGCCTTCCTGAATCTCCTTTTTGTCCTTTTCTTTATTGAGAAGTGTCCGGTACTTTCTGGTTGCCAGTTCAAACTGGAAATCCACATGATACTCAATAATCTTCTTCAAACCCAGGACTTCCGGTCTTCCGTCTGCAACCGCAAGCATATTAACGCCGAAAGTATCTTCCAGACGGGTCTTCTTGTAAAGCATGTTGATGAGGTTCTCCACATCCGTATCTTTCTTCACTTCGATCACGATGCGGATTCCTTCCTTGGAGGACTGATTGGAAATGTCCACGATATCATTCGTCTTCTTTGTCTCGATCAGGTTCGCCACGTCATTCAGGAATTTTCCGATTCCCGCACCGATCATGGTGTATGGAATCTCAGAAATAATGATCTTCTTGCGTCCTCCCTTGACCTCTTCCACATCGACCTTCCCGCGGATCTTGATCTTCCCGGTTCCGGTCTCATAGATATTCAGAAGCTCATCCTTGTTGACCACGATCCCTCCCGTCGGGAAATCCGGGCCCTTGATATATTTCATGAGCTGCTTCGTGGAAATGTCGTTGTTCTTCATGTATGCTTTCACCGCATCCACAATTTCTCCCAGATTATGGGTCGGAATGCTGGTTGCCATACCGACTGCGATTCCTTCAGCTCCGTTGAGCAGCAGATTCGGCACACGCACCGGAAGTACGGAGGGCTCCTTTTCGGTCTCGTCAAAGTTCGGCACGAAATCGATGATATCCTTATCCAGATCCGCCAGAAACGCTTCCTGCGTGATCTTCGCCAGTCTCGCCTCCGTATAACGCATGGCCGCAGCACCGTCCCCCTCGATGGAGCCGAAATTGCCGTGACCGTCCACGAGTACCATGCCTTTCTTGAAATCCTGAGCCATCACAACCAACGCTTCATAAATAGAACTGTCCCCGTGGGGATGATATTTACCCATGGTGTCCCCGACGATACGGGCGCATTTCCGGTAAGGCTTGTCATACCGTATTCCCAGTTCATACATATCGTAAAGTGTTCTTCTCTGTACCGGCTTCAGTCCGTCTCTCACATCCGGAAGCGCGCGGGACACAATGACACTCATCGCGTAATCGATATATGATTTCTTCATCAAATCCGAATACTCTGTCCGGATAATCTGTGAATTCTCCAAATTGCCTTCCCTCCTAAATATCCAGTTCCGCTTCCGTCGCATTCTCATAGATAAATGCGCGGCGCGGCGGTACTTCCGTTCCCATCAGCATCTCCGTCACGCTGGATGCCATGCGGGCGTCTTCTATCTCGATTCTCTTAAGCAGTCTTCTCTCCGGATCCAGTGTGGTCTCCCAGAGCTGCTGGGCGTCCATTTCTCCGAGACCTTTGTAGCGCTGAAGGGTAAATGGTCCCTCATGCGTCTTACGGTATCGCTCCAGTGCCTTGTCATCGTACAGGTACTCTTCCTCTCCCTTTTTCGGCATCGCTTTATAGAGCGGTGGCATCGCCACATACACATGTCCCTCATAGATCAGTTCCGGCATAAACCGGTAGAACAGCGTCAGAAGCAGCGTGGAAATGTGCGCACCGTCCACATCCGCATCGGCCATAATGATGATCTTATCATACCGTAGTTTCGTAATGTCAAAATCGTTTCCGTACCCTTCGGAAAATCCGCATCCGAAGGCATTGATCATGGTCTTGATCTCCGCGTTGGCGAGAATCTTGTCGATGCTGGCCTTCTCCACATTGAGGATCTTTCCGCGGATCGGAAGGATGGCCTGATACATCCGGTTTCGCGCCGTCTTCGCAGAGCCTCCCGCCGAGTCCCCCTCGACGATAAAGATCTCACATTTGGAGGGATCCCGGCTCTCACAGTTCGCCAGCTTCCCGTTGCTGTCAAAGGAATACTTCTGTTTCGTCAGAAGATTGGTCTTGGCCTTCTCCTCGGTCTTACGGATCTTCGCCGCCTTTTCCGCACAGGAAAGCACTTTCTTGAGCGTCTCCAGATTCCGGTCGAAATACCTCGTCACCTCATCACTGGTCACCTTTCCGGTGGCTTTTGCAGCATCCTGATTATCCAGCTTGGTCTTCGTCTGCCCTTCAAACCGCGGATCCGGATGCTTGATGGATACGATCGCCGTCATTCCGTTCCGGACATCGGCGCCCGTAAAATTGCTGTCCTTTTCCTTCAGGATCCCCAGCTCTCTCGCATACTGGTTCATGATCGTGGTAAATGTGGTCTTAAACCCGGTGAGATGCGTTCCGCCTTCGGCATTGTAAATGTTGTTGCAGAAACCGAGTACATTTTCATGGAATTCATTTACATACTGGAATGCGACTTCCACTTCGATACCTTCGGCCTCTCCCTTATAATAGACCGGTTCGTGCAGGGTCTCATTCTTGGAGTTCAGATCCTTGATAAATCCAATGATTCCGTCCGGCTCATGATATTCGATCCGCTCCTCCGGTTCCTTTCTCTTATCTGTAAAAAGGATCGTCAGCTCCGGATTCAGATATGCGGTCTCATGCAGACGGCTCTTAATCTCTTCCTCCCGGAAACGGGTCTTTTCAAAAATCTCCGGATCCGGCAGGAAATTGACACAGGTTCCCGTCTTCTTCGTCTTCCCGATGACAGGCAGTAACCCATTTTCCAGCTCGATCACCGGATGCCCCTTCTCATACCGGTCGTGATGTACCGCGCCCTCCCGGCTGATCTTTACATCCATATATGTGGACAGCGCATTGACGACCGAAGAGCCTACCCCGTGCAGCCCCCCGCTCGTCTTGTATGCTGAATCGTCAAATTTTCCGCCCGCATGAAGTGTCGTATATACAATACGCGCCGCCGACACACCCTTTGCGTGCATTCCAACCGGTACCCCGCGGCCGTTGTCGTTCACCGTAGCCGATCCGTCCTTCTCCAGCGTCACCTCGATCCGATCGCAGAATCCTGCCAGATGCTCATCCACCGCATTGTCCACGATCTCATAGACCAGATGGTTCAGTCCCTTCGTACTGACACTTCCGATATACATACCCGGACGCTTTCTGACAGCCTCCAGTCCTTCCAGTATGGAAATACTATCCGCATCGTATGTAGATTGTTTTGCCATATTTACCGTTCCCTTTCTTTTTTCGTATGTTATGAATTTTATCCCAAACTTTCCTGTTTTGTCAAGTAACACGAAAATTCACTGCAGAACATCATTCAAAAGCTCGGCAAGCGGTTCCATGGCATTTCTCATTTCTTCCACCGTGTTCGTCTGTGCTCCCGCTTCGATCAACAGCATCTTCGGGCAGAGATCCATGTTATATTTGTAGCCCTTCAGATAAATCCGTCTCGCAAATCCGGGATATTTCGATTCCGCAGCAATTTTCATCTGCAGAGAAAATGCCAGATTATCCTGTATATATGGGTTCGTCATTCCCGTCAGATTGCCGTTCGCTCTGGTTCTGCACATACCGTTAAAAAACATGATCTGCGCCGTCTGCTTTCCGTTAATCTCCGTCAGCAGATGCGTGGTGCTTTTCACACCGTCCCGATGCAGATCAATGACGACTTCGATTCCCGGATTCTCCTTCAGAATCCGCTCAATTTCCGGCTTTGCGAGCTCGTACGCTTCACTTCGATCCAGTTTGCCGTCGATCAGGTCATACACCCCTTCATGATGAAGGGTCTCGATATGGTACTTGTTTGTAAGAAGCTCCGCCAGATACCTTCCGATCCCCACGATACTGGTCGATGGATCCCCATTGGAATCGATAAAGCTTTCCTGTGAATGCGTGTGGAAAATGAGAATCTTCGGACCTTCGGCATCTCCCTGGATCCTCATATCCTTCTTCATCAGCTCTGCCGCATTCAGGTCCGAAGATTCCACATAGGTCACGCTGTCTACCGTATAGAAACTGCTGACCAGATACTCAAAATCCGACAGTTTTTCCAGAGAAATATCTGCCGCCGCCACAGTGGGTGTCTGCGTTATCTGGCTTTCATCCTGCCCTACAAGATTTCCATTATCGTCCACCTGGTTTTCGTCCTCAGCCTGTCTTCTCACCAGCATCTCATAGGTAGCCTCATCCTCCACCGCAGACTCCGCATCACTTTTACTTCCTATATATTTACCAAGCGGGAAAAGATTCATCGCCATCCCGGAGATCCATTCATTTACCGATCGTTTATCCGACTGTTTTTCGCTGCATGCGATCCCTGGAAAATACATCATTTCCGCATGTTCCCGAATTTCCTGCGCGATCTGCAGCTTCCATGAATTCCAGATCTGCCTGCTTCCCTTAAGGAGCACATAGCCTCCGAGTATGCAGATAATGATTCCCGTAAGGAGTGTACTCATCCGCCATTTTTTCATATTTTCCGCCTCGATTTCAAACCTGCGACATTACCTTCGCTTTCCTATTTTATGCAACGTGGCGACAGATTATTCCTTCTCCTTTTCTTCTTCATGGGCGAACAGCATATTTAAACTTTCTGAAATCGTATAACTGATCCTTTTTACCGTCTCATCAATGTCTTTGGGCGTCACGAACATTCCATTTAAATGTGGGGAGATCAGTTGCCTGACCAGTTCATACTTTTCCGCAGCATTGTACCCCTGCAGGACCAGTCCGACTCCCTTGAGCGTCTCGGATTCTTCCAACGCCTGAAGAAAATTCTCCATCGTATCGTTGACAATCGTCGCCGCATCCACTACCGTGGGAACCCCGATTGCAATGACCGGTATCCCAACCGTCTCTTTCGTTATCGCATTGCGCTGATTTCCCACGCCCGATCCCGGATGGATTCCGGTGTCCGCGACCTGGATCGTCCGGTTCAGCCTTCTGGAATTCCGCGCGGCAAGCGCATCGATGGCAATAATGAAATCGGGGTTCGTCTCCTTAACCACCCCGCGTATAATCTCGACCGTTTCCATTCCGGTCTGCGCCATCACCCCCGGCGCAATGGCACTGACACTTTCCGCCTTTTCCTCCCCCATCGCATATTTTCCATACTCCCTGAAAATATGGCGTGTGACATTCAGGTTATCCACAACATAAGGTCCCAAAGCATCCGGTGTCACTTTCCGGTTCCCCAGTCCCACGATCAGCACCTGATAATCCTCCTCTTTTTCAGGCACCATATCCTTGATAAATTTCGCAAGCTCCCTGGAAATCTCCCGGTGGTACTCCTCATCCGGCACCGCCATATTCGGCGCTTCCATGGTAATATAGCTTCCCACCGGTTTTCCCATGATTTTCGCGCCTTTCTCCGTCTCTATCTTCACCGTGGTCACACGGATCTCCAGTTCTTCATTATATTCTTCCGTGAGAGATACTCCCTGAACCTCGACATTGTCCGATTCAAAACGCTCTTTCTGCTCCAAAGCCAGATCTGTCCGGATACTGTATTTCTCGATCATACTGTTCCCCCTTGCCTTCTGTTTTACTTTACCGCATTTATTCCTAGTTTTTCTCAAAAAACACAAAATATGTATTGACAAGAAATATTTATTCGAATACAATAAATAAGTGTGTTCGGCAGATGTTCCGTGTCACGTTCTGTCGGCAATGAAAGAAATGAATCAGAATTTGGAGGTGTCGGAAAATGGCTAACATTAAATCTGCTAAGAAGAGAATTTTAGTAACTGAGACAAAGACAGCTAGAAATAAAGCAATCAAATCTAAAGTGAAAACTTATGTTAAGAAAGTAGAAACTGCTGTTGCTAAGAAAGATGCTGAAGCTGCTAAGGCTGCTTTAAAAGAAGCAATCTCTGTAATCAACAAAGCAGGAACGAAAGGTGTTTATCACAAAAACACTTGCGCAAGAAAGATTTCCCGTTTAACAAAGGCTGTTAACGAGATTGCTTAATTTCGTTTCGAGATAAATTTGCAAATAGGAAAAGACAACCATTCCGTCATGTGGTTGTCTTTTTTATTTGCCTTTGTTTAGTCGATTCTGCAAATCTTCTCCGATTGCTCTTTATAATGTCCTTTACAATTTCGAATATCCGAAGCTGTTCACGATCGCTTCGATCCGCTTTCCTTCCTTACACATTGGACACTCGAGCGGCTTATATGCGCGATAATCCGGTAGATCCGCACTTGTGAAGATCGTCTTCACTTCCATTCCTGCCACTTTACTTACAGAACTGAAGATCGAACAGATTCCGCAAACAGTTCCCCCGTAATACAGCACGGACTCGATGGCCTGTTTTACAGACTTACCGGTCGTGATCGATGCTGCCAGCAGAAGCACCTGCTTATCCTTAATCATTCTCTGCTTATTATCACGGAAAATGATCTGGCCTCCCTCATGGTATTCCGGCGTTACAAGTGAAATATTGTTTCCCTTACTAAGAGAGAGCGGGTTCATATCGGCAAGCTGTTCCGCCATAAATGTTCCGATGGTATCCGTCTCCTCCAGACATACGATCGTATCAACCATCGTTGTACTTACATATTCTGACGCCAGTACCTTCGCCGTCTCACGGCAGTTGTTATGTCTTACTTTGACCGTAGACATATCAATATATGTATTGATGTGAGAATGGCTGGTTGCAAAATGTCCCTTTAATATCTTAATTCTTGCTTTCGGGTTCTTCGTCGAGCGAAGATCTTCAAATCTCTCGTCCATTTTATTCCTCCTTTAATTCCGACTCGTTTTGGGAATTATCACTGAATTCAGTATAACATAACGGTGAGATTTATGCAATTCATCCTATGAATACTTTAAAAGAAAGGATACCGCGAGTTCATGCAAGCATGACTCGCGGGGTGAATGATTTTGGGTTTGGCAACGAGCCGGTCTGAGTCTCACGAGACAAGCTCGTTCGACCGTTGGCGTCGCCAACTACATAAAAAGAAAGGATACCGCAAGTTCATGCAAGCATGACTCGCGGTATCCTTTCTTTTTATGTGACCGGCTCGTTGCCTATCGACTAGTTATTGATCAATTTATCTTCGTTGCTCCAGCTGTAGAGTTTTCTTACTTCTTCGCCTACTACTTCTGCCGGATGTTCTGCTGCTTTCTTTCTCATTGCTTTGAAGTGTACCTGACGTCCTGCCGGTGACATGTCGAGTAAGAATTCTTTAGCGAATGTACCATCCTGGATATCGGAAAGGATCTTCTTCATTGCTTTCTTTGTATCTTCTGTGATGATCTTCGGTCCTGTGATGTAATCACCATATTCTGCTGTATTGGAGATAGAGTATCTCATTCCTGCAAAACCGCTCTGATAGATCAGATCAACGATCAGCTTCATTTCATGGATACATTCAAAGTAAGCATTTCTCGGATCATATCCTGCTTCTACCAGTGTTTCGAAACCAGCCTGCATAAGTGCACATACACCACCGCAAAGAACTGCCTGTTCACCGAAAAGGTCTGTCTCTGTCTCTGTTCTGAAGGTTGTCTCAAGGACACCTGCTCTTGCTCCACCGATTCCAAGTGAGTATGCAAGTGCTCTGTCAAGTGCTTTTCCTGTAGCATCCTGTTCTACAGCTACCAGACACGGAACACCTTTACCTGCCTGATATTCGCTTCTTACTGTATGTCCAGGTCCTTTTGGTGCAATCATGGTTACGTCTACGTTCTTCGGAGGAGTGATGCATCCGTAATGAATATTGAAACCATGTGCAAACATCAGCATGTTGCCTTCTTCAAGGTTCGGTTCAATGTCTTTCTTGTACATATCTGCCTGCAGTTCATCGTTGATCAGGATCATGATGATATCTGCCTGCTTTGCAGCTTCTGCTGCTGTATAAACCTGGAAGCCCTGTTCTTCCGCTCTCTTCCAAGATTTGCTTCCTTCATAAAGTCCGATGATGACATCACATCCGGATTCTTTCAGGTTCAGAGCGTGTGCATGTCCCTGGCTTCCGTATCCGATAATTGCGATCTTCTGTCCTTCCAATACGGATAAATTACAATCTTCCTGGTAAAAAATTTTAGCCATTTTAATATTCCTCCTAAGCTTTGCTTTTTCTGTATTATAGTTAAAGGCGATAGGCCCCTAGCTTCCTGATAAAAATGAATGTCTGCGGTTCTTCCCTCTTCGCTCCCGCAATCTTTAATCTATGTATACAACATCGTCTGATCCACGGGTAAGCCCGGTAATTCCGGTTCTTGCCAGTTCCAGAATCTCATATCCGTCCAAAAGCTCCATAAATGCTTCCAACTTGGATTCTGTTCCCGTCAATTCAATCATCAGACAATCTTTCTCAACATCTACGATCTTCGCACGGAAAATGTCTGATACGGAAATGATCTCCGCTCTCTGGGATGCATTTGCACGGATCTTGATCATCATCAGTTCTCGGCATACAGAGTTTGTTGTATTCAATAATTTGATATCAATCACATCCTCCATCTTCCGTACCTGTTTCTCAATCTGAGAAAGGATCTGTTCGTCACCGCTTGCCACGATCGTAATTCTTGTAAATCTCGGATCCGCAGTCGTTCCTGCCGTGATGCTTTCAATGTTATACCCCCGACGGCTGAAAAGTCCTGCCATCCGGCTAAGAAGTCCCGGGTTATTGTGTACTAAAATAGAATACGCTTGTTTTCTCATAACATACCTCTTTCTTCTAAAAACAGAGTGCGTTCTGTTTTTTTATTGTAACAATTCACTATATCTTTGTCAAGTGACTTTCTTAAATTTTATCATTTTCATTACTATTTGACAAGGGAGAGACAGGGGAACAGGTTCATTGACTCACAACTGAGTCAATGTACCTGTCCCCCTGTCTCTTCCCCTGTCTTTCTTCTAAAGCATCTCAATAAATGCAGCAATTCTTGTCTCAATCTGCCCGCTGTCTGTGGTGGAATAGTCTGTCTCCAGTTTCATATAAGGAATGCCCAGTTCTTCTACCATCCGGCCCATCTGAGCTGCTTCCACATTAAAAGTATGGCAAGCCTGAAGAACGACCTCGATCACGCCGTCTACTTTATATTTTTCAATCATTTTCTTTGTATTTTCCAGTCTGCCTGAATTGGTTGTCATGACAGAACAATTGATTGCAAGATAGCGGTCTGCGATTGCCTGTAAAATGTCTTCTGCCTCTACATCAACCAACAGCTTGTTTGTACGCTCTCCGCCGCAGTCATCCAGACAAACAAGCACTCCGCCGTTATTCTCTATAACCATTCCGACTTTCTGAATGACACCGGCTGACGGACATCCGGTGAGAAGGATTCGTTTCGCTGTTTCCGGGACCGGACGTTCCCCTGCTTCATACGCTTTTTTCGCTTTTTCAACGAGGGCTTCAATATTTACGATCTGCTGATCCAGATCAAATGTAAAGGTTCCCTGCTGGAGGGCAAGCATCATATCTGTTCCTTTCAGTGCCGGAGGGCAGCTTTCCTGCAGTTCATACATGCTGCAGAGCGCTTTTCTCAGCCGGTTTCTCTTGGCAGCCGCCTCGCGCAGCTTTTCATCGGTGATCTCCACATCAAACTTCTCTTCCAGGCGTTCTTTCAGAAGCCGAAGCTCTTCACACCAGATCTTATTTGCATAGGCGCGTTCCTGACTCTGCGGAAGATGGAGCACATACGTTTCTTTGAGTTCATTCAGAAGCTCATACATCTTCTTTTTACCATCACAGGTCGTCTCGCCAATGATCATATCTGCAAAATAAGTATACGGACATTTCTGTGAGTATGCAAACCCATAGGTACTTTTAATCAGCGGGCAAAGATTCTTCGGAAGAACCTTCTCAGCATCCGCAATCGTCTCGTTACTTGTACCGCAAAGTCCCACCGTTGCGACACCGGCTGCATCCATCAGTTCGGAAGGCGTGTAGGAGCAGAGACAACCTGCCAGTTTCCCCCCATTTTCCTTGAATTCTTTTACCTTCAAAAACCCGGCTTTCCGCGCGTCAACAAATTCGTCAAATGTTTTCGGTAATTCAAATGCTTCCATTTATTCTTGTTCTCCTTTGTCTTTCATTATTCCGTTTGATGTGCCATTTATTCCGCCATCAAAGCTGCCCCGACTGCACCTGCATAACGTGCAAGCGGTGCACTTGAAACCGGTGCTCCAAGCGCTTTCACCAGTCGTTCGATGATATATTCGTCTTCGCAAAGACCGCCTGTCAGGAAATACTGTTCAGCCGGAACCTGGGAAATCAGCTGGACCACTTTCGTCACAACCGACTCGATCACACCATATGCAATATCCTCTCTTGGTGTACCCTTTCCAATCAGACTGATTACTTCGGACTCGGCAAACACGGTGCACATAGAGCTGATCGTGATCGGATTCCCCTTGCGCGCGAGTTCGGAAAGCTCATTCTGTGTGAGCCCCAGTCTGTTCGTCATGACCTCCAGAAACTTTCCGGTTCCCGCTGAGCATTTATCATTCATGATAAACTTCATGACTCTTCCTTTTTTCAGGGAAATCCCTTTCGTATCCTGGCCTCCGATATCAATAACAGTACCGTCTTCATGGAACAAAAATGCTGCCCCTTTTCCATGACAGGTAATCTCGGTAATCACATCGTCTGCATAAGGAACCGAAATTCTTCCATATCCGGTTGCCACATATCTGGCATTTTCCTTGGTAATCCCCTCATTTTTAAACGTTTCGTAAATTTCTTCTGCCGTTTTTCTGCTGTTGAATCCTGTGTTTAACAAAAGTGTTCTGACAACTTCTCCTTCATTCATCACAACTGCTTTTGCCGCACTGGACCCAATATCAATTCCTACTTGATACATGCTTCCCTCCAACTTTTTCTTAAGTTTTTACGCATTTTATTTTACGCTTTATATCCAGTGTATGCTTCTGAAATTCATTCGTCAAATCGATAAATTCAATATCTTAATAGATAGATTCTATAAGTAGACAATTCCTGATCCATCGTTATTTCACAGAATCCCGAAGGACAAGTTCGATCCGCTCTTTCCCAGAATTTACAGTCTCATCACGCATCAGAGCATATAGCATTTCCACTGTTTTCACTGCACTCTGCAGAGGATTCATCTTCACAACCGTAAGCCCAGGTCTCATGAGCGGCGCAAAAATATCATCTCCAAAACTTGCCACAGACACTTCCCCAGGCACCAAAATCCCCATATCCCCTAGATATCCCATCGCTTCCGCCGCATGATACTCATTTGCGAAAACCAGCAGTTTTTCCTCAAATGCCTCCCTGGCAAGGTTCTTTTTATAAAAATCAATCCTGTTGTCCCTATCAGACGGCAGTTGGAGATATTTAACCTGGACAGATGCAGCCTTTTCATTTTGAAATGCCCGCTTCATCCCCCGCCAGTATGCATGGGCATTTTCATCGTCCATAAAACAGACACTCCTGTGTCCGTAGTTCAGAACATATCTGCCCATTAATTCACCAGCCTCCAGCTCCGTCTCCACTGCATTTCCAATCTTCGCCGAAATTACAGGTATCGCACATCTGCTGCGGACGCTCTCTTCCATTTTCCCTTCAAATCCGGTCAGAATGATCCCTTCCATTTTCCACATCATTGCCAGACGCAGAATTTCTTCTTCCGAAGCAGCAAAATGCAGAAGCATATAGCAGCCACACCTGTATATCTCCTTCTCTACTTCCCGGATCCACAGCGCAGCTTCTCCTGCTTCTGCATTTTTAAAATTTTTGCCTATCATGACACCGACTACACAAGAATATTTGCCTGAAAGCAGCCTGTTTCCCATACTCGGAACATACTTTTTCTCTTCAAGAAGTCTCTGTACCCTCTGCACGGTCTTCTCCGAAATTCGTTCCGTTTTTCCCAATGCGACATTCGATACCGTCGTCGGACTCACCCCTGCTTCCGCAGCAATCTCTTTGATTCCGACCCTTGTTGTTCTGTTATGACAGTCCTTATCTTTATTCTTTATCGCTTTCACATGGCATCCCCCCTCGTAAGTTTACTCTAACCAAGTATACATCCTTTTTCGTAATATTCAGGGTTTGCGACAAAATTCGATGCAAGACGATAAAATTCGATAATAATGGGGGACGGGTGAGGTCACCCGTCCCCCAGTCACTTATCTACATTTAAAATCAATCGGACTGTCAATCAACGTTGCAGCCTGAAATTCATGTTTCTGGTCTTTACAGCAGTTTTGATTATTCATCACAAAAATCCTTTCTCTTTTAACATATGACAAAGGTTGAGAATTGTGATAAATGTAATTGTTCTCTTCCTTTTTCAATCAAAGCATCTCCAGATCCCGTCATCGTTTTCATCTCCTCTCGAAATGTTTCCGCCCATTCTACATGCGAATATTTTTCTATTTTATCAATGTCACATGAAAATACGCCATTTAAATAATCAAAAATACTTTCTTTTTCAGTTCCTTTTCCTCTGCGAATAATAATCACTGTCATTAGATCATAATCTGCCTCAGGTTCATCTGTTTCTTGAAAAATATCTTTCTTTTTTATAGAATATTGCGTCATTGTATCCTGGAGCTTTCCGGGAATATCTCCTGAGCAAATCCAAATTGAATAACATTTTTCCAAGATAGAATAATCTGTTTTTCCCGTAATCACACTCAATTGCTCTGAAAAGCTTCTCGCCACATAATAAAGCGCCCTTTTCACAATTTCTTACGATGAAACGGATGATATATCAAGGCAATTTGCAATCTGCTGCTGGCTGCAATCACTAAATTCCGGAACCACCATTTCCATTATTGGTACAATGATTTCTTTACATCGAAAAAGCAGCTTGATCCCATTATCATATAAAGCCCCGATATGACTCGCAGAAGCGATGTTAATCTTTGTCTCGCTTTTCATTTGTTTCCCCTTTCATATGAAATAAAACGAAAATGGGAAACCGTCGTATCTTTTTATATTAGATATCTGATATTGTCTATATTGTAACATGACAATCCAGGAAAAGAAACCGAATCCTATTCATTCCCATCTTCTTTTCAATAAGCTATATGTTGGTAATATCGCGAAAAAATAATTGAAATAGATATACTTTTGACATTCTTTTATTACAGAGATTCATACTGTTAAAATGATTTGAAGAAAGATAGCCTACCACTGATGAAGTATATTTGCAAGTAATAAAAAAATAAGGTGGCTGAATATCCAGCCACCTTATCTTTTACATTCGATCCGCCCAAAATTCTATTGCCGTTTTCAGGAATTCTGCGCATCCTGTCTGCTCTTTATCATAATACTGCCGGAATCTCTCGTCCGCCACATACATGCCAGCTACACCTTTGTGCGCTTCAGCCGAATAACTCTTCCACGTTGACGTAAGCCATCCTTTATGCAGTTCCACAATGTGCTTCGCTTCCTCGCTGTCCGCTCTGACACCTTTCCTCACACAATCCTGAAGACTTTCTCTGATTTCTCTTTCCAGTTTCTGAAAATGCTCCCATTCATTTTCCGTCATATTCAACATATTTCTGTTGGAGGCATCCACTTCCTCATCTCCATATTTTTCACGCACTTCCCTGCCATATTGTTCTTCATTTTCCCGAACCATTTTTTCTTTAAATGCCTGGAATTTTTCCGGATCACTCATCACCCATTCTCCTTTCATTGCCGATATTGTCTGTTTCACTGTACCGATCAGCATTTCCAGACGGTCACGCTGTTTTTCCAGTTCTGCGAGGTGTTCTTCCAGTGCCCGCATCCGATCAAAATCATCCTCGCAGAGCATCTTTTTAATACTCTTCAGGTCAAATTTCCTTTCTCTGTAAAATAGAATCTGTTGCAGGATATCGACTTCCTTTTCCCCATAATAACGGTATCCCGCCTCAGTTACATAAAGGGGTTTCAGAAGCCCGATTTCGTCATAATAACGTAAAGTCCGTGCACTGACTCCCGCCATCTGCGACAACTCTCTGATACTGTATTCCACGCTTTTCACCTCCGGTATATATAAAGGATACTGCTTGACGCTGCGTCAAAGTCAATAGGTAATTGCAAAAATATTATAATCCTTTAGAGGGACGGGTACCCCAAAATGCATAAAAGAAGAAGTACTCCATTTCAAAGTACTTCTTCCCAACCATTTATTCTACTTTATCCATTATGCTAAATAAAGATATTCAACATCCCCAGAATCGCTCCTACCAGCGCCCCAAGATTTACGATCGTATCCAGTTCTTTCTTCATAACAGAAAGCACCATCTTCTCCAAATCGTCAATACTCATTTCACTGACTTTCTCTTCAATAATTCCGGCAATATTCAAATTGCTGACCAGATTTCCTGCTGCCGATTCTATCGCCGTCTGGTACAGTGACGACACCATCCCGCGCACGGAATCCTGTGAAACATTCAGATTATCGCACAATTCCAAAATGCTTTTTTCTTCCAGTGCGGCCAGTTTTCTGCTGATCTCACCTTTAATGTAATCCGCCCCGCTTACCTGGATATAATTGACGATTTCGCCTCCTACCGGCTGAATCAGAGAATTTAGCATCTCATCGTTCAGGAACATTTCCAACATAGTCCCTTTTGTCTTTGATTTTACTGCTTTTCCTGCCTCTTCAACAATTATATGTTCCAGATTCATGTTCTGTACTGATTCCAGAATCTGATCCGTCAATAAGTTTGTGACTTTTTCCTTCGCATTTGTGTATTCTTCTTCAGGGAAAATCCTGTTAATAGAAGTATGAAGATTTGTCGACAATCCATCCATTATTTTTTCCACAACTGCATTTTCGGTTTCGTCAGACAAGATTTTCTTTTTCAGATCTTCCTCTGTGAGAAGCGTATTTGCCACAATATTTCCAATTGCTTTTGCCAGTCTCGGTTTTCCTTTTGGTATTGCTCCCGGGGTAAACGGAAGTTTGTGTCCCCAGATTTTGATTTCTTTACTATGAAACAAAACCTTCAGAATAGCCAAAAAAGCGCAAACTACCCCTATCTAGTGCAAAAAGGTTGATTTTGAACTTAACCGACAGGCTTATGCGGCAACTACTGGA